>CAMIVR010000013.1 GCA_946402065.1 uncultured Brevibacillus sp.
TGTTCCTGAACTCGCTGTCAAAGTGCGCAAAAAGCCAGGAATTTCAGGCGCCTAATTTCGAACTTTACCATAACATCGGGATAACCGCCCTGGGCTTTTTCATTCGTTAGTAGAAACGAAAGAAAACCTCCTTTCATAAGTATAGTGAAGGGGGAGGTCGTTGAAATGCTTGTAATTGGGGATATGCTCTCCTTTAAATACCAGGATGCACGCGGCAAAACATACGAGTACGTCGCTTACGTAGAACGGATACTGGAGGATAAACGATCATACAACGTCTACGTTCCCTCCATAAATAAATACTTTTTTGTCCCCTTTTCCATCGCGCAGCCTTTGACGGAAACGATGATAACGAAAGAGGATTTGATTGCCCTGGCAAATTTGGCGGTTGATACGAATGATCGTGTATGGTTTGATGAAATAATGAAACGACTTTCCCAGTTATAGAGAACGGAGGATATTCGCCTCATGCTGGATTGGGTAATCGGGTTACTCGGCAGCCTGCTGGTTGCCGGAGCAGCTTACCGCAAGCGATCGCTGTCAGGATCGGGGGCGGGGGCTGCCGTTGTCGTAGGTACTGTCTTGTATGCGCTGGGAAACGCAGCATGGTTTGGGACGCTGCTCAGTTTCTTCATCACATCCAGCTTGTTAACCAAATGGAAGCAGCGGGCCAAGGCAATGGCTGAAGAGCACTACGAAAAGACCGGACGGCGGGATGCAGGCCAAGTGCTGGCAAATGGCGGAATCGCTGTTCTACTGTGTATCGGTCATGCGTATGTCGAGCATGAACTGTGGTTTGTCGCGTTTATTGGCGTCATGGCTGCTGTCACGGCAGATACATGGGCTACAGAGATAGGGGGCTTGAGCAGGTCGCGGCCTGTATCCATCCTGACAGGGAAACGAGTGTCACCAGGCACTTCAGGTGGGATTACGCTGCTTGGGCTCGCCGCTTCCTTAGCGGGAGGAGCGATGATCGGCGTTGCGGTGTTTCTCTTTTCCGGAATTGGCGCGAGCGAACCATACGCCAGGTTTACCACCTTGCTCGTGCTCGGGGTGCTTAGCGGCGGGGTCGGTGCATGGACCGACTCCCTGCTAGGCGCTTCCTGGCAAAACATGAACAAATGTCAAAGCTGCGGAAGGGAGGTGGAGGGGCGCCATCACTGCGATCAACCGACGATTTACGTTCGCGGAGTCCGTTTTCTCAACAATGACGCAGTCAACGCGATTAGTTCAGTAGCTGGTGGACTTTGCGCGATTTTGCTCTGGCATGCGTTGGTCTGAAAACGCTTTGCGTTTCCCGGGAAAGCGCATAAACCGCCTTTTCCCACGCTAAATCGACAGCATTTTCACAGGGCCGGACAATCGTTGTGACTCTCGCACCGTTTCAAATTTGGACAAGCTTCATACATAGGATTTTGCAAAATCCGCTCATGCGAAGGAGGCTTTTGACTATGGAATATGTAAGAATAACGAGTATTGAAGATCCGCTTTTCGGCAAAATGCATCAATTGATGCAAAACGTATTTCCAGCTGAAGAAGTATTGGAATACGATCTGTGGAAGGAACCGATTGCCGATCCGGGCATCCGCGTCTTTGCCGCAGTCCACGCAGGAGAAGTAGTCGGCGTTACGGAATACCGCTATTATGATGATCTCAATGTCGCGATGACTGATTTTACCATCATTGGCCAGCATGGGCTCAGCATCGGACAATTTATCAGCAAAATGCGCCTCGCCGATTTGAACGAAGTCGCTGCAGCCAGCGGGCGAAACATCCAGGGAATGTTTGCCGAAATCTACGATCCGTATCGCGTAGCTGATCACGGCTTTGGCAAAATCAAGACGATGGACCCGTTTGTCCGCCGCGAGGTACTGTCACACCAAGGCTACAAGCGGCTTGATCTGAATTACGTCCATCCTTCCTGGCAAAATGACGGCGAGCCTGTTTTTGGCCTGGACCTGTGTTTCCTGCCATTTGACGATAGCCAGCAAAGCATATCGGCAGATTTGGTCGTCACCTTTTTGACTCGCTACTATACCGTCCTGCCAAACAAACCGAAAGAGTGGCTGGACATGATTGAAGCATTGAAGGGACGTTCAACGGTCGCCTTACTGGGACTGTAAGCGCGAGCACAATAAACTGCTTGGGCAAACACCTACCATGGCGAAATGCATACAGTGTAGAAGAGCAAGATGGATGAATTTTGCCCAAGGAGTGGATGGTCATGAGCAAAAACAATCGACACTTTTTCGCCGGAGGAAATACGGCGAGAGGGTTTCAGCATTTTTATCAGTCCGTACAGCAGGGCTTGGACCGCGTGTTTGTCCTCACGGGAGGCCCGGGAACGGGAAAGTCGTACCTGATCCAATCCATCGGCGATGAAATGGCAGCCAGAGGCTACCGCCTGGAGTGGATTCACTCGCCCTTGCACAAAAGCTCACTCGACGGTGTCCTCATCCCGGAACTGAACATCGGCATTCTGGACGGGGCAGCGCCGTATCAAGTCGCGCCCATCGCCAACGGAATTATTGAAAGATTTTACCCCACCGAGCACGTCTGGCAGGTGGAGAAACTCATGCGCAACAAAGATAAGATCATCAGCTTAAACGCCAGCGTTGCCCAAGCGAAACAGCAAGCCTACGACACGTTTGCGCAAGCCTTGAGCATTCATGACGAGTGGGAAAAAATCTACATCGCCAACATGAGCTACGAACAGGCCAATCGGGTCACGCAGGAAGTCATCGGCTTGTTTTTTGGCGAGAAGACCCAGCGCAAGACTGCCCGGATCAGCCACCGCTTCCTCGGGGCCGCGACCAGTGAAGGGGCCGTAGACTACATCCCGAATTTGACCGAATCGATTCAGAAACGCTATTTGATCAAAGGTCGGCCAGGGTCAGGCAAGTCAACCTTGCTGAAAAAGCTCGTTTCCGCTGCCGATCAAAAAGGCTTCGACGCAGAAGTGTACCATTGCGGATTTGATCCGAACAGTTTGGATATGGTGATTTTACCGGAGTTGAGTCTGGCGATATTTGACAGCACAGCGCCGCATGAATACTTCCCGGAACGAGAAAGCGATGAAATCATTGACATGTACGAGCGCACGATCGTCCCCGGTACAGATGAAAAGTACGCCGCTGACCTGGCTGCGATCAAAGCGCGCTACTCGGCCAAGATGGCTGAAGCGACCGGATGCCTCGCCAGGGCAAAGATGTATCATGATGAACTGTTGGAGATGTACGGCGAGGTTATTGATCCCGCTGAAGTCGAGGCGATCAAGATCGGCATTCTGCGCGAAATCGACGCGATCGGTCAGAAGCGATTCGCGCAGTAAAAGGAATCTGTATCGAAGAGAAGAGCACTCCTGCATTGGGGTGCTCTTCCGTGCTTATTTTCCATTTGCAACCATGGCTGCTGAGGAGGTGAGGGGGAATCGCCCAAAACGGGTTCCCGTTTTGGGCTGCCCGCAAGCGGTCAGATTAAGTTTCATGAAAAACGTCGAGACGTTTTTCACTAGAGAACACTCCGCAAGTGACAGCGCCCCGAGGAAGTATCTCAAGGCCGACTCCGCCCAAAAAACGGAACCGCGCCCCAAAGCCACTCGCTTCGCGGCGGGAGCATCTCGAAGAAGTAGATGTGGCGCGAAAGACTCTACACTTTGAAAAGTATACGGTGGAACAAAATGGGAGGAATATGTGAGGTAAGCTCGAATATAGGTAAGGTCGAACCATGAAGTCGTGCGAAGTGTGAGGGGGCCTTGTCCGTGTGTTGCAAGCTGACACGCTATCTTTAGCTGGCCAGGGCTTCGCTTGAACGGTCTATTCTCGGAAGAATCGTGTTGGAAGAGCAGCTCGGGTTTACTTACAGAAAGGAGCAGGAACATGAATTTTACGATGAACGAAGCGGTTGAAGTTTTGGAGCGTACTCCGCAATCACTTGAGTATTTTTTATCCGGGTTATCTACTGGATGGTTGACGTGCAATGAAGGCGAAGGAACATGGAACGTCACCGAAGTGATCGAGCACCTCATCGATGCCGAGAATACGAACTGGATACCGAGGCTGGAATTTCTTCTGCAGGAAGGGGAGAGCAAGCCATTCCCGCCATTTGATCGCTATGCTCACTTGAATGGCAAGTCGGAAAAAACAATTGAGCAAAAGCTGCTTGAATTCAAAGCGCTTCGAACCCAAAACATAGCCAAACTCAAAGAACTGATTGACCCTGGAGTACACCTGGAATTGACGGGTTTGCACCCCGCATTTGGAGTCGTGAAGGCAAGAGAATTGATTTCTACTTGGGCTGTTCATGATTTAACGCATATTGCTCAAATCGTGCGGGTAATGGCCAAGCGGTACAGGGCTGACGTCGGTCCCTGGACAGAATATTTAGGTATATTAAAACGATAAAAGATATCAAGTCAGATCACCCGTACCATATGTCTATCTTTTCCATATCTCTTTTTGAGGAGGAAAAACAGTGAAACATCCATCAGAGCAGGATTTCGCGCTATCCGTGGACGAACAGCAGCTGCTTGCGCTGCTGCAGGGGATGATCCGGATCAATTCGGTCAACCCGTACCTCGACCCGGAGGGCAACGGCGAAAGAGAGCTGGCAGGCTATATCGGCAGTGTGCTTGAGGGGATGGGGCTCGAGGTGAGCTACCAGGAACTGACGGACAAAGCCGTCAACGTCATTGGCATCCTCAGAGGCTCTGGAAACGGCCAATCGCTGCTGCTCAACGGTCACATGGACACGGTGAGCAGCAGGAACATGTCAATCGAACCGCTTCAGCCTACGTTTGCGGACGGCAAAGTGTACGGACGAGGCAGCTGTGACATGAAGGGCAGTCTGGCGGCGATGATCGCGGCTGTACAGGCGATCCAACAGGCGGGCGTTGCATTGGACGGAGACGTCATCCTGACTTTTGTCGCCGATGAAGAGTACAAGAGCATTGGCACCGAGCATTTGGTCAAAACGCTCAAGGCAGATGCAGCAATCGTCTGCGAACCGTCTGATTTGGATATGGTCGTGACCCATAAAGGCTTTGCCTGGGTGAAAGTGGAGCTGTTTGGAAAGGAAGCGAACGGCAGCCGTCCGCATGAGGGCGTCGACGCCATTGTCAAAGCGGGCAAATTCCTCGTGGAGCTGGAGCGATTGTCCGCTCGGTTGCGCGAAAAGCAGCACCCGATCCTGGGATCTCCATCCGTTCACGCATCACTGATCAGCGGGGGCACGGAATTGTCTACGTATCCGGACTACTGCGCGGTCGAGATCGAGCGAAGAACCATCCCCGGAGAAACCGTTGCCGATGTCGAGCGGGAAATGCAGGAGATGCTCGGCAAGCTCGCCAGCGAAGACGAGCAGTTTCGGGCAGAGTACGAGATCTTTTTTGTGCGCGAGCCGTATGAGATTGATCCAGGCGAACCGATTGCTCAGGCACTGCGTGAGGCATACGTTCAGCGCTTCCAGACTGCACCCAGGATTTCCGGGTTCTCCGGCTGGGCTGACTCAGCGCTGATTCACGGTGCTGGCATACCGACTGTTATTTTCGGACCGCATGGAGCCGGACTGCACGGTGCAGTCGAGTATGTGGAGTGGTCGAGCCTCGTCCAGATGACCCATGTGCTTGCAAATACGATCGTCCGCTTCTGTAAAAGCAATGAAAACCAAAATGCAGGTGCGATGTAGGCGTTCCACGGGCAAGAAAAAAAGGTTTAGGAGGTCAATTCCTAAACCTTTTGGCTTTCCATGCCGGAGAATATGCCTCGACCTTCTCCGGCATGGATCCCGCCGCCGACATGTTGTTCGTTTGCGATCGCCATTCCAGCCGTTACTGTATGTACCGTTTCACTCCGTAAAATGGATACAGCTTATTCATGTACTCGACTTTCTCGATATCGACATCATTTCCGTTGGCGTGTGCCATCAGCCCGTTCCCCAGGTAAATGCCTACGTGAGACACATGGCCTTTGCGGAGGGAGTCATAGAAGAGCAAATCGCCCGGCTTGGCTTGTGCGTACTCAACCTTTTCGCCTTGGCGGAATTGGTCCTCAGACGTCCGCGGCAGCGTTACGCCCAGCTGTTTATAGACGTAGGCTGTAAAGCCGCTGCAATCGAATCCGTCGGGAGTGGTTCCACCCAGCACATAGCGGGTTTTGAGCAGCGGTTGAATCAGTTCCATCCATTTTCCCGCGTCGACGGACACCTGATCGAGCGAGATTCCGTCCGCTACAGGAGCAAGGAAGTTGGTCGAAACAAACGCTTCTTTATTTTCAAACGTGATTTTCGTCCACTCCGGTTGGCTTTCCTCGACCGTTACCACCGTTCCATAAGGAAGCTTGCCGATGATTTGGCTGTCGAGACTGGGGAACTCGCGCACGTTTAAAATATCGCCGATAACCCGTGCCTGCTTGCCAAGTCCATCTTGCTGTTTCGCCGGTTGCTTTACATCCGGATCTGCCGGTGGAATGTCCGGTTGGCCCTCTGAAACTGTACCGTCTCGACCGTCATCGATCTGCAGCACCTGTCCGATGGATAGCTTGTCTGACGTCAATTGATTGTACGACATCAAATCATTCGGGGTAGTCTGAAACTGGCGGGAAATTTTTGACAGCGTATCGCCTTGGGCGACGATATAGGTGGAGGCAGAAACGGACGCTGCGGGCAGCATCAACACGGCTAGGATAGATGCGCAAGTAAACGTTTTTTTCACCCGTATAATCACCCTTTCTCTGTATTTTTGCTCCAATATGAAAATTTTACCGCATTCCTTGACAAGAATCTATGAAATCTTTGAAAATAGGACATTCTTCATAGTTTTTCGTACTGATTTTGCGAGAGTTGGTTAATTGCTATCAGACGCGCTATGAGGTAATATTTTCCTTATCTGAGGGTGATCATATGGATGAACTGAGCACGACACATATTCAGGCGATACTCGACGCCTCGCATGACGGCATCATCGCTGTGGACAAATCGGCAACGATTATTCTGATAAACAAAAATGCGATGAAAATTCTCGGTCTGCCAAACGGGATTGTCGGGGAAAAAATCTCCGCCTACATTCCCAATTCGGACATGCTGCGGATTCTGTCGACCGGCAAACGGGAAATCGGCGACATCGCCACTGTCCTGAACCGGCAGATTGTCATCAATCGTCTGCCGATCGTTGTGGACGGCGAGATTATCGGAGCAATCTCAACGTTCAAGGAGATAACCGACATTCAAAAAATTGAAATGCGCATTCGCAAAATCTTTCACGAGAGCGGCCTGCAAGCAAAATACCGACTTGAAGAGATTGCGGGCGATTCTCCGCAGTTTCTGAAGGTGAAGGAGCTCGCTGCAAGCTTTGCGACTACGGATGCCACGGTGCTGATCCTCGGTGAATCGGGCACGGGGAAAGAACTGTTTGCTCAGGGTATCCATCTGCACAGCGGGCGTGCCAGCGGACCGTTTGTCGCAGTCAATTGTGCGGCGCTCCCGGGGAATTTGCTCGAGAGCGAGCTGTTTGGCTATGAGGAGGGTGCCTTTACGGGGGCACGCAAAGGCGGAAAACCGGGCTTGTTTGAATTGGCGCACGGAGGAACGATTTTTCTTGATGAAATCGGCGAGATGTCATTGCATATCCAGGCATTGCTGCTGCGTGTACTGGAGGAGCGGCAGGTGCGCCGGGTTTCCGGAGAGCGGGTGATTCCCGTCGATGTGCGCATCGTCGCGGCGACAAACCGCGACCTGGAAGAATTGATCGCCGACAAGCAGTTTCGCTCCGACCTGTATTACCGGCTCAACGTGTTGACGCTGGAAATTCCTCCGCTGCGGGAGCGGCTGAATGACATCCCGGCCCTGACGGAAAGCATCATCGAAGAGATTTGCAAAAAGGTCGGCAGGATGAGCATGGCGGTAGAGCCTGCTCTGTACGAGCTTTTGCAGCAGTACCATTGGCCGGGGAATGTCCGGGAGCTGCGCAATGTGCTGGAGCGGATGGTACTGTTGTCCAAAGGCGATGCACTCGGTCTCGACGATGCCCACTTCTTTCAGAAAAAACTGCAATCTGCCAAAAATTCCGTAAATGGCTTCCTGCAACGCGAAGAGCTGGAGCGGCAATGGATTCTGTCAGTCATGGACAAGGTAGAGGGCAATCGGGCGGAAGCAGCCAGGCTATTGGGCATCGATCGGACCACCTTGTGGCGGAAACTGAAGAAAATCAACCGATGATCGTATGTTGCACCAATGCAGCATCGGTTGATTTTTTGCAACATATGTCATCGCTTGGGTTCGTTGACGCTTCCTTTCTTTCTCTGTTTAATTCTGAATTTTCCGACCTGGCATTCTTCTTGCTTCTCTTATATGCAGATTGGGCAGACGAAAAGGGCGAAGCGGGGGAGGAAGGATGAAACACTACAGCGTATCCGTTATTGCGGGAGACGGAATCGGACCAGAAGTTATGGCAGAAGGACTGCACGTCCTGAAAACCGTGGAACAGATTCACGGAGGCATCCGGTTTGAGACAGATGCGTTTGATTGGAACTGTGACTATTACTTGCGGCATGGACAGATGATGCCGGACAATGGACTGGACATTTTGCGGGCGTATGATGTGATTTTGCTCGGGGCGATCGGGGCGCCGGCAGTTCCCGATCACATTTCTGTATGGGAGTTGATTCTGCCCATTCGCCGGGCGTTTCAGCAGTATGTCAACCTGCGCCCGGCCAAGCTGCTGCGTGGATTGCAAAGTCCGCTGCGCTACAAGGAGCATGCTGATCTCGATTTTGTCATCGTGCGGGAGAATACGGAGGGCGAATACTCCAATATGGGCGGACGTCTGCACACGGGCACACCGTATGAGCTGGCGGTCCAGAACAACGTGTTCACCCGGTTTGGCATTGAGCGTGTCGTCCGGTATGCGATGAATCTGGCCGAGGCGACGAAGCGGAAAAAGGTGACAGCAGCGACGAAGTCCAATGGCATTAATTTTTCCATGCCGTTCTGGGACGAAGTATTCAAAGAGGTGAGCAAGGAATTTCCGACGCTGCAGACACAGCTGTACCATATCGACGCGCTTGCCGCTTATTTTATCAGCAAGCCGGAGAGCTTTGACATCGTGGTTGCCAGCAACCTGTTCGGTGACATCTTGACTGACCTGGGGGCGGCGATCGTCGGCGGACTCGGGCTTGCGCCGTCAGGGAATATCAATCCTGAGCGGGAATACCCGTCGATGTTTGAGCCGATACACGGTTCTGCACCCGATATCGCCGGTACGAGGACAGCGAATCCGATCGCGCAGATCTGGAGCATCAGCATGATGCTCGACCACCTCGATTACCGCGAGCTGGGCAAGCTCGTACTCGACAGTATCGAAGAGGTGCTGGTCGAAGGACACGTGCGAACCCCGGACATCGGGGGAGCGGCTACCACGGAACAGATGGGTCAAGCGATCCGCGACAAAATGGTGAGCTTGGCAAAGAACTGACGAGGCTTTTAAGCGTGTGTGGAACGTACGTTTATCGGTCTCCATGCCTGCTGTCCGCAAAGGAGCTGCACTTATTTTGACAAAAGCACTTGCCATTGAGCTGGCTCCCTTTACAATGAGAATGAACGCGAATAATCCTGGACCAGCCGAAACGCCGATGCTCTCCAGATAAATGACAGGAGATCAAGCCGACAAAAGAGATATGATCAGCAGTGTGCCGCTGGGGACGTTCATTTCTCCTGAAGAGATTGCCAGCCGCCCTCTATTTGTGCAATGACATGGCTAGAATGGTAACAGGCATTGGTGCTGCTTGCTGATGGCGGGGGAAGGGTTTGCGATCAGCGAAAGACGACTCACGGGAGGGGAAAGCATGACAAAATCGCCACTCATTCGGGTCGAGGGAGTCTCCTTCGGCTATCAAATAAACCAGACCACGACGTTACCTGTACTGAACAACGTATCGCTTGAAGTCTACCCGGGAGAGTACTTGGCGATTATCGGTCACAACGGTTCAGGCAAATCGACACTCGCGAAACACCTCAATGGCATACTCGTTCCCCAGACGGGTGATGTCTGGGTCGATGGGATGAACACGAAAGAGCGCGGCTCCAGACGTTCGATCCGTCAACGCGTCGGCATGGTGTTTCAGCATCCGGACAACCAAATCGTTGCGACCATCGTGGAGGATGACATCGCCTTTGGGCTGGAAAACATCGGCGTGCCTCCGGAAGAAATGAAACAGCGGATTGACGACGCCCTGCAAGCGGTTGGCATGTCGGCATTCCGCAAACGGCCGCCGCATCATCTTTCCGGCGGGCAAAAACAGCGGATCGCCATCGCCGGGATTATCGCCATGAAGCCCGATTGTCTCGTCCTGGACGAAGCGACCAGCATGCTAGATTCTTACGGGCGCAAGGACATTCTCGCAGTAGTCGATACGCTGCGCAAGCTGGGCATGGCGATTGTTACCGTCACCCATCACATGTCGGAAGTAACGCGAGCAGATCGCGTGCTCGTCATGGAGCAGGGCCAAATCGTGATGAGCGGTACGCCGCGGGAAGTGTTTATCCAGCAGCAGCGGCTGGAGGAGCTCCATCTCGACATCCCGTCGGCAAGCAAGCTGGCTGTTGCCCTGCATGCGCAATACCCGTCGTTTCGCGAGACGATCGTCACCAATGACGAGCTGATCGGGGAGGTTGGCCGCATGCACTTGCAGCGCACAGGAACCGAGGTGGAACGATCATGAGCAATCCGATACTCACTGTGGAAAACCTGGAACACGTCTATATGAAGGGCACGCCGCTGGAGCATCAGGCACTATTTGGCGTCAGCCTTCAGGTCGAACGTGGGGAGTGCATCGCCATCATCGGCCACAGCGGCTCGGGAAAATCGACGCTGATTCAGCACTTTAACGGCTTACAGCTGCCGCAAGCAGGCCGTGTCGTCATCGACGGGATTGATCTGTCTGAAAAAAAGCTGGATGTAAAGGCGCTGCGCCGATTGGTCGGACTCGTTTTCCAAAATCCGGAAGATCAGATTTTTGAAAAGCTGGTCGGCGATGACATTGCGTACGGTCCGCTAAAAATGGGCTTGCCGATCAAAGAAGTGATCGAACGGGCAAAGTGGGCGATGGACATTGTCGGACTCGATTTTGATGAAATGAAAGACAGAGCGACTTTTGCACTGAGCGGCGGGCAAAAGCGGAAAGTAGCGTTGGCCGGCATTCTGTCCTTGCGACCGAAAATCATCGTCCTGGATGAGCCGACAGCGGGGTTAGACCCGTACTCGCGCAATGAATTGCTGGAGCGGATCAAACGGTTGAACAAAGATGAAGGCGTTACCGTGATTTTTGTCTCGCACAACATGGAAGAGGTCGCTCATTTAGCGGATCGCGTCTACGTAATGGCCGAGGGCAATATCGTGCACAGCGGAGCGCCACGCGAGATTTTTGGCAACAGAGAGATTCTGACGGCTTACCACATCGGCATGCCGGAGACTGTCGAGATTCTGCACAGCCTGCGCGAGCTTGGCTATCCGGTTGATCCGAGCGCTTATGAAGTAGACGAAGCTGCCCGAGAGATTCTCTCCATCTTGCCGGCAGCGAGGGGGTGAAAGGAGATGGCAGGAGAATTTGAACTGACGCGAAATATTACGATCGGTCAATACATTCCGACGCACTCGCTGATTCATCGTCTCGATCCGAGATTCAAGCTGGCTGCATTTACGATTCTCATTCTTGCGATCGCTTTTTGCGATACGTACATCGGTAACGTGATCGCCGTCCTTTTTTGTATCCTTATGTTCCCTGTTTCCAAAATTCCCATCAGCTACGGGCTGTCCGGAGTAAAGCCGGCGATCCCGTTTATCATTATCCTGGCCGTCTTGCAGTTGCTTTTCTACGGGCAAGTGGCAAGCAGCGGGACGATTTACTTCTCCTACGGCTTTATCATCATATCGAGCGAAAGCATTCGCCTGGTTATCGTCTCGATCCTGCGCTTTATCGAGGTTATTTTTCTCTCCAGCGTCTTGACGCTGAGCACGTCGACGACAGAGCTGACGCACGGGATGGAGCGATTGCTCGGGCCATTGGAAAAAATCAAGTTTCCCGTACATGCCTTTTCGCTCGTCATCACGATTGCCGTCCGGTTTGTTCCGACGTTTGCCATGGAGATGGAAAAAATGATGAAGGCGCAAGCGTCGCGAGGGGCGGAGTTCGGTACAGGCGGTTGGTGGCAGATTGTCAAGCGGACCAAGGATATGTTTCCGATCATCGTTCCGTTGTTTAATGTGGCGCTGGCCCGGGCCGAGGATCTGGTTTTGGCGATGGAGGCCCGCTGCTACGTACCAGGTGAAAACCGGACGAAATTCGTCCACTATCACGCCAAGGCCAATGATTATCTAGCGCTCGCTGTAGGTATCGTCGTAGCGGCAGTTCTGCTTTGGTTCCCCTTTCCCTTTTAATCGCGGTCGACCAAAGCATGCATCATACATTTTCTCGTGAGGAGGAGTTCTGATGGAAAAAGGCTTAACAGTCCGCAAGATTGTCATCGCCGGTGTATTGGGGGCAATTGCCATTCTGCTTGGGGTGACCAGGCTGGGTTACATTCCGGTGCCCACTGCGGCAGGGAATGCGACGATTATGCACATTCCGGCTGTCATCGGCGGGATCATGGAAGGGCCGGTCGTAGGTTTGCTGATTGGACTGATTTTTGGCGTATCTTCTTTTTTAAACGCGACCATTCCGCTGTTCAAAGATCCGCTCGTAGCGATTTTGCCGCGCTTGTTCATCGGGGTTACCGCCTATCTTGCCTACGTCGGCCTGCGGAGGACGAATCAGTATCTGGCTATCGGTGTCGCCGGCTTTATCGGTTCGATCACCAACACGATCCTCGTACTGTTTATGGCGACGGTCAGAGGCTATATGCCCGGCAGCGTCGCATTGGCTACCGGTATTGCAAACGGCCTGCCTGAAGCGATTGTCGGGGTCATTGTCACACTGGCTGTCGTGGCAGCGTGGAAAAAAATCGGTTCGTCAGGCAAGCGCTCCAAGATTTCAGGTGATGTGTAGATGAAGCATACGAATACGATTTTAGATGTCCGGGGGATCAAAGTCGGTCACGTGGAAGATGCGGATGCCCTGACCGGCTGCACTGTGATTATGTGCGAGACAGGAGCCGTGGCTGGTGTCGACGTCCGCGGCTCTGCCCCTGGCACCCGCGAAACAGACTTGCTTCACCCGTACAATCTCGTCGAACAGGTACATGCGATCGTCTTGACGGGAGGCAGTGCTTTCGGGCTGGATGCGGCAGCAGGTGTAATGAAGTACCTGGAAGAGCACGGTTTTGGTCTGGATACCGGTTTTGCCCGTGTGCCGATCGTGCCTGCCGCCTGCCTGTACGATTTGTCGATTGGCAAGCCAAACGTCCGTCCGGATCAGCAGATGGGCTATGCAGCGGCGTCCAAAGCCTCCTCCGAGCAGTTGGAGCAAGGAACCGTCGGCGCGGGCTGCGGGGCGGTCGTCGGCAAACTGTGCGGATTTTCCCGAGGGATGAAGAGCGGTATCGGTTCGGCTTCCCGTATCCTTCCCGGCGGACTCGTAGTCAGTGCCATCGTCGCCGTGAACGCTGTTGGCGAGGTGCGCAACCCGTCTACAGGTGAAGTCTTGGCAGGAGCGAGAGATGACGAAAACCGCATCGTACCGATTTTGTCATGCATGCTCGGGGATCATGCTGCACCGTTCCCGGGCACAAATACGACGATTGGCGTCATCGCTTGCAATGCCAGGCTGACCAAGGCCCAGGCCAATAAAGTCGCTCAGATGAGCCACAACGGCTTGGCCAGGACGATCTACCCGATCCACACGATGCACGACGGCGACACGATGTTCGCCCTCGCAACCGGGGAAGTCGCGGCCAGTGTCGATCTGGTTGGAACGCTGGCTGCCGATGTGTTGGCTGAAGCAGTCGTGCAAGCAGTGCGCCAGGCAAGCGCGGCGGGAGGCTTGCCCGCACATGCTGACCTGTTCGCACAGTAGGGCGTAAGCAGCAGTCATCGAATGATCAAGATGAAAAATGTCGCGATACTACAAGACCTCTCCACATCAGAAATCCGAAAGACGGATAAGCCAGACGTTTTTCATCGGTAAAGGGAGAGGAAGAACCAGTGGCTATCGACAATGTGAGTTCCTTTGTAGAGGAAAGCGAAGTAGTCTCTCTGACCCAGCAGCTCATCCGCATTCCTAGTGTCTTTCGGCCAGGTGTCGCAGGCGGGAATGAAGAAAAGGTGGCCCGATTTCTCGTCGATTACCTCCGCGCGATGGGGTTGACGGTTCACTACGAGGAAGTCGTTCCCGGAAGGCCCAATGTCATTGCGGTATACGACTCAGGCAGACCGGGGAAAACGATTTTGTTCGAAGGCCATACCGACGTTGTGACTGAGGGTGACATCGCTTCCTGGAGCTACGATCCGTTTGGCGGGGCGATTGAGCACAACCGGATTTACGGACGAGGTTCGTGCGATACGAAAGGGAATTTAGCCGCAGCGATATGCGCAGTCCGCGCTATCCAGCGGTCAGGGGAAAGCTTCAGCGGAAAAGTGATTTTGTGCATCCCGTGCGACGAAGAGGGCATGATGATCGGGATCAAGGATTTCATCAAGCGCGGCTGGGCTGATGGCGTAGATGGCGCGATCATATGCGAACCGGAGGAGAATCAGCTCTGCATCACGCAAAAAGGGGCCATGCGGGCCATCTTGCGGGTATACGGCAAGATGGCACACGGGGCGATGCCGCTCACTGGGATTAATCCCAACACGCGGATGGCTCGTGCCATCGTCGCCCTCGACGAATTGGAGCAGCGGGAAATCGCCCGGCTGGGCAAGCATCCGATGCTCGGCTATCCGAGCATAACCCCGACGATTTTGCAAGCGCCAGTGAAAGGCGATGCGCAAATCAATGTCGTTCCTGATCAGTGCATGACGACGCTCGACATCCGTACAGTGCCGGGTCAGGACCACGATACGCTGCGCCAGCAGATGGAAGCGATCCTGCAAGAGCTGTCGCGCGAGGACAATTCGTTCAAGGCAACGCTGGAAGTCATTGAGGAACGGCCCTGGACCCTTACACAGCGAGAAGATCCGATCGTGTTGGCAGTGGCCGAATCGTACAAGGCGATCACCAAGCGTGAGCCGGTGTACAACGGAGTTCCGGGAGCGACAGACGGGACGTTTCTGCACAAGGCAGGCATTCCTATCTTGACCACCGGAGCGGGCGACCGGCACATCCCGCACCATGCCGATGAATACGTCGATATCGATCAGCTGGTAGAGACCACACAGCTATATGCACGTTCGGCACTTGCATTTCTTACGGAAAAATAACGGCACAAACAGGCAAGGCTGCTGACATAAGTGATTGTCAACAGCCTTGTTTGCATCCATTCAGGTTAGTTCGCTGCGAGCGGGTCGCCGGATTCAAGGACGATTTTGTCCGCATGACCGATTGGCGGCAGGCTTCTGGTTACCCGTGGCCCATAGAACGCATACACCCTTTGACCCTGCTTCAGATCGGCAGCAGTCAATACGTGGTTGTCTTTCGTCGCGAGAATGTTCGTATCGGCACTCAGTGTCAACGAGATGGTTTCATACGCACCGTCAGCCAATTTCTCTCCTTTGACGGTGATCTGTTTCGTTCCATCGGAAAGCTCGGTAACGGCGCTGATTTCTCCGGCAGTACCCAAAACGTCTGCGGCCGAAGCTTCTTTGACGACGATTTTCACTGCATTGGTCATCGGCGGAATACTCATGGTCTGGAACTTGTCAGGAACAACTTCAATGCTCATGCCCAGCTTCAAATCGGCAGGCTTCAGCTTCTCCTGATTCGAACCGACGATCTCGGTCTTATCCGTGATGTTGAGGTTCATGCCGTAGCCAAACCCGTTCAATCCGATTCTTCCGCCATCGTCATTGAGCGTCAAACTCGTGATTGTGCCTGCTTTCGTCACACTGTCCACATCCTGCTTCTCGGTGATGGTAATGTGCAGCGTATCGTTGACCACGACATCTTCCTTCAGAACGTCACTGATGAAAGCGAGCGGGACATACGTCTTTTCTTCATGAATGAGCGGGGCAGTGCCGAGCGAGATGTTCATCTTGGCAAAATTGTAGCGGTCTTGCCCGATCGTGATCGAGGACCAGCGGTTGCCTTTTGTCAGTTCCAGGCTCCTGGTCTTGTCGTTCCAGGTGAGCGTGTAGCCCAAGCTTTCCGCGACATCGCGTACAGGAATCATGTACTGGTCCTTTTCGTTCATGAAAACGTATGATTTGTGCGGATCCAGCGCATGTCCGTTTACGTTCACGTTAATGAAGGCGGGTGGATCGATTTGCAGGATCGGAGGCACAGCGGTTTCGGCGAATGTATGTGCTGCCGGGGCTGCTGTCGAGGCAGCGGCCGTCAGGAGTGCAAGCAGGAGAGCGGAGTTGAGTGTTTTTGTCAGTTTCATAGAAGGTTCCTCCAGATTTCTGTGATGTATTTTCTCGTACTCGCTACCTTTGACGAGCCAGCAGATGACACGTTTCATAAAAAGCCCAAAAATTTTATTTTAACTAAAATGCTTTACAGTATTACCGTTATGAAATAGAAATCTTGCGTTGTTTTTATTGATACTAATCATCCGTAGTTATTTAGTAAACGCTTCCAGAAATTCGTTGACTTCCCATGCTCGTACTGATTATAATACATTGAAAATTCAAATATTTCACTACCCCTTAATCTCGACACCCCATGACATCATTTTTCAGGAAGGAGTGGTCGCTCATATCGTACTCGTTTTCAAATTTGTAAAAGGGGGAATTTGTGATGGTTGCAAAGAGATATTTTTTTCTTGTAGTTTTGGTGCTGAGCTTACTCGCCCTGAGTGCCTGTGGTTCAAAAGAAACTGGCGGAGCCAATGGCGGGCTCATTGACAAAGTGAAGTCTGCGGGAGTCATCAACGTCGGGATTGAAGGGGCGTTTCCGCCGTTCAACTACTTTGATGACAACAACCAGCTTGCCGGCTTTGACGTCGACATTACCAATGCTGTGGCCGAGAAGATGGGCGTGAAAGTGAATTTCATCGCCACGCCGTGGGACAGCATTATCGCCGGCCTCCTGTCGGGCAAGTACGAGATCATTCTCTCCAGCATGGGTGTCACGGATGAGCGCATGCAAAAAGTAGACTTCACCGAACCGTACTACCATACAGGAGCACAACTGTTTGTCCCCAATGACTCTGACATCACAGACCCAACCAAGATTAAAGGACTGAAAATCGGGGCTTCCATCGGCTCTACGTTTGAAGAAAAGGCTAAAGAGCTCGGTGTTGACCTCGTCACCTACAAGACGGATATGCTGACCTTCCAGGATTTGGCCAATGGCCGGATTAAAGGCGTAATCACGGACAAGGCTGTCGGAGCCTCCATCATCAAAGAGAAAAACTACCCCTTCAAAACCGTCGGCGATCCCCTCTACAGCGAAACGATCGCCATTACCGTTCCGAAAAACGAGGCAGGCTTGAAAGATGCCATCAACAAAGCGCTTGACGAGATCATGAAAGACGGTACATACGAAAAAATCAGCAACAAATGGTTCGGTAAGGATATACGGTAAGAAAGGGCTGTGGACGGATGAGGCTTGATTTTTCGCTGGTGACAAAATATACCTCTTTTATGTTGGAAGCGTCGTGGATAACCATTGAACTGTCTGTACTCTCGATTATTCTCGGGTTAGTTCTCGGCCTGATCGCCGCCTTGATGAAAATGTCGTCGATTAAACCGCTTGTCTGGCTGGCCGATTTCTACCTTTGGGTAATCCGCGGTACGCCGTTGCTCGTTCAGTTGATGCTGATCTATTTCGGCCTGCCGCAAATCGGGATCGAGATCAGTGCGTTCGTGGCAAGTGTACTCGGACTCGGCATTAATTCAGGTGCGTATATAGCGGAGATTTATCGGGGAGGTATCATTTCTGTGCCAAAAGGGCAAATGGAGGCGGCGGAATCACTGGGGATGAGCTATGGTACGATCATGCGGCGGATTATTTTGCCGCAAGCATTCCGTGTCAGCATTCCAGCCTTGGGGAATCAAGCGATCTCGATGTTAAAGGACTCATCCTTGGCTTCCGTCATTACGATGGCAGAGCTGATGTTGGTCGCTCAACGCTTCGCCGCCACTAACTATGCGTTTATCGAGTTTTACATTGTCGCTGCGCTGCTCTATTTAGTCATGACCACTGGGCTTTCGATGATCCTTAAAAGAATTGAGGCTCGTCTGGCTCTCAGTGAGCAGTAGGAGGTAGGCACTACATGAGCGTTCAGGAAGCGGCTGATTGGCTGCCAAAGGAAAAGCCGATTGTCATCGTCGAAGATGTGCATAAAAGCTTCGGCAATCTGGAAGTGCTGAAGGGAATAACCATGTCAGTGCGGCGCGGGGAAGTCGTTGCCCTGATCGGTGCCAGCGGATCAGGGAAAAGCACCTTGCTGCGCTGTCTCAACCGCTTGGAGACGATCAGCAAGGGGAGCATTACTATAGACGGAACCGTGCTGAACGAATCGGGAAAAAATATCAGCCATATCCGCCGGGATGTCGGCATGGTGTTTCAGCAATTCAATCTGTTTCCGCATATGACGGTAGTGGAAAATGTCATGGAAGCGCCGATTCAGGTGCACAAGCGGAGAAAGGAAGACGTCAAAAAGGAAGCGCTGGCTCTCTTGCAAAAAGTGGGGCTTTTGGACAAACAAGACGTCTATCCCAAAAAGCTGTCGGGGGGTCAGCAACAGCGTGTGGCCATCGCGCGAGCTCTGGCGATGAACCCCAAAGTCATGCTGTTCGATGAACCGACCTCAGCGCTCGATCCGGAGCTCGTCGGAGAAGTGCTCCAGGTCATGAAAGACCTCGCCAAGGAAGGGATGACGATGCTTGTCGTGACGCATGAGATGAGCTTCGCCCGCGAAGTGGCGGACCGTGTCGTCTTCATGCACAACGGATTGATCGAAGAACAGGGCGATCCGAAAGACGTACTGGTCAATCCCGAGAGTGAGCGATTGCAGGCGTTTCTTGGCTTGCTTAAATAAGCGAGGCCGGCTGCTGGTTATAAAGCGCGAAAAATCCCTATGGAGGCTGCATGTCCATAGGGATTTTCGCTTTACAGATTTAAGACGATTTTATCCGAAGCTGCACGCGAGACACAGGTGAGCATGACGTTTTGCTCGCGTTTCTCCTCGTCACTCAGGACAACGTCACAGTGTTCGATCTGGCCGTCAAGCACTTCGACCATGCACGTACCGCAACCGCCGACCCGACAGGAGTAGGGCGCTTTGATCCCGGCTGCCAGCAGCGCGTCGAGCAGCGTCTGGTTCTGTGCGACATCGACGGTTGTGCCGCTGCGCTTCAATTCCGCCCGAAACGGTTGGATGTGTTGCGGGCGAGGCGGGGTGAACAATTCAAAGTGAACGCTGTCCTTGGGGTAGCCGTATTGCAGAGCAGACTGGGAAAATTGCTTGACCATCGCCTCGGGGCCGCAGAAGTACACGTGTGTTCCAATGTATTGGTCGCGCATGGAATCAGGCAGCATCCGGTTGTTTTCTGTCGAAAAGTAGAAGTGCACATGTCCCGCGTATTCGTTGGCAAGCCATTCGTAAAACGCACATCGCTCTCTCGATTTGGCTGCGTAGTGCAATTCAAAGGAACAGTCTTTCTGTTTGAGTTCAGCCAGCATCGACAAAAACGGAGTGATGCCGATGCCGGCTGCGTATAAGGCGTGGTGTCTGGCGCAGAAGCTGAGCGGGAAATGGTTTTTTGGGTAGCTGATAGCGAGTTCCGTCCCTGGCTGTACATAATGATGCCAGTGGTAAGACCCTCCTCTGGAAGCAGGATCGAGCTGGACGGCTATCTCGTAAAAGCTCGTCTGGTCAGGAGCACTTACGAGAGAGTAATGTCGCTCATATACTGTTTCATCCGTTAGCAGGTATGTCGTAATATGTGACCCCGGGCTGAACCGCGGCAATGCGCCGCCTGTTTTCGGGACGAGGCAAAAGCGCTTGACAGTTGGCGTTTCCAGGACAATGTCCTTGACAAACACCTTCAACATGGAATCTATTAGCATGGCTCTATGTCCTTCCCATCCTATTTAGGCATCGCGATGAAATAACTTCCGCTGATATTTGCCAGCAAAAGCGGGAACTAATTTCATCGCGAGCCCTTACCCTTAATGACGACGCTCCCTAAGTACGCATTCAATCGGCGTGAGTAGTGCTCGGAAACATGCAGTTCGTGACCGCAGTATACGCAAGCGATAACAGACTCGGTGATGTGTTTGTTCAGCTGTTGGCAGCAGGAGCAATACACATTTTTCTTTTTTTCACCGAAGCCTACTTTTGCCATCTCACTCGCCGAAAATCCGCTTTTTTCTGCAAGCTGGCTCAATGGCTCTAATGTGTCCCATGACGTTAATATGTAAAGATATGTTCCCATTCGCTGTTTGCATAAATTTTCTTCCAGCGATTTTTTCAAGGAATTCAGGTTTTGGCAATTTTCGTGACTGAGATAATGCAATTCAAACGGGATATCTTCGGCAGCGCAAGAACGGCTCAGCGAAAAAGCGGTTGAACTGCCTAGCTCATCGGTGATAAACAAGTATTTTCGTTTGTTTGCTTCAAGGGTTGGCACTTTCTGTGGAATGTCCATTTCACCTATCACCTCGTCAATTTACTGGGGAGAACAGCATAGCGATGAAAGTGGCAGCTTGTCGTCTTTTTTACGACAGCTGACGCTTGTCGTCTTGTTCACGACTGCTGGAGCTTGTTCTCGAGATAAGCCAGTACGGCATTTTTATAGAGCATCATGCCTTTATACTCCGCGATGTAGTCCGGAAGCTCGACAAGGATGTTATAGATCTGGGCAAGCCAGGAACGCTTTTGCGCAATCTCCTCCAGGGAGATGAGATGTGTGTGGATCGTAAACAGGATGGAATGAGTCCGGGGCAAACGAAACAGCTTTTGTACTTCGACGCGCAATTGAACGAGCTGGCCGGCATTATCAGCAGTGACACGCTGCCTTTCTTGCCCCCACAGATGGAACGTTTCCAACGAAGTGTCGAGTCGGCGACCGGCGTTCAGTGACCAATTGCGCCGTACCCACGGTTTGCCTGCTTCCAGCCGCATGATGAAATTGCGAATTTTCACATCCAGGCCACCTTCGGTAAAGCGGGTGATCGGAGAGTGAATCTCGACGAACGTCATGCCGAGATTAAACTCAAGCGACCAGTTCGCCGGAAAGCAGAGCTGGCCGGCATCGAGGTACAGGTCATGGTCGCGTTGGCCCATCAGGATGAGATCCTCCTGGACATGACGGCCGACGAAATTCAGCGGTTCATACGGCAAGCTGGCATTGTTGCCAAAAATAAACTGCTCCCGCTCGTTTGTCTTGTGGTTGGTAAACGTCCAGATGTCGCCATTGATGTGCAGCTGGAAATCATCCGGGCTCATCTCTGCCAGATTGTGCAAAATCAGGCTGACGATTTCCCATTGCGCTTCATTTGTATGGGGGAGGGCTTGAAAGCAGCGAGTAGGGTGATCAAGGAGCAGCTTGCGTTTCAGCGTAATCTCTTCTTCGTATTCGGAAGTCAAGTCTACAGCATAGGGCGGATCAAGCAGGACTGAGTTGTTTGAATAACGATACGTGTCTTCTTTAAAAGGAAATGGAAAAGTGGCCAGTCCTTTAGCCAAAGAGAGGCACCTCACTTTCTGTTTTAGTTTAATTATAACGGAATGGGCATACACTTCAATAAAATTTGTGACAATTCTGTTTTTGGATGCCCGATTGGCAGCCCCATGATTGGGTAACACTGGTGGTACGGGGCCTCGCACGATCTGAAAGAAAATCTCTTGCGTGTTTTAAAAAACGTCGCGTTTGCTGAGGATCAGGCGAACAGCCAGCTGACAGGTTTTCGCTTTTCACCGGATATGATGCAGCCATTCCGATTTTCCCTTTCCTACTTTTAAAGAACTTTTCTAGCAGGTTCCATGGCGTTATGGTCGTGAATGTTTTATACTAGCATGTAGATGATAGAATAGTCGCAGAATGTACACGTGAAAGGATTGCCATGCATGCAGCCACTACTAGAAGAAAGTTCAGTACGTACAAGTGTAAGGAGAAGACGCAGGACAAGAAAAAAAACCCGGCCAATTGCACGAATATTACTAATTGCTGTCTGTTTTTGCATATATGTTGTCTTGTCTACGGGCGCCCTGGCTTTATACGGCCCGTTTGAAAACTTGCGCAGCACGCTGATCGGCATGGTGTTGACCAGTCGCCACCCATGGTGGATAGAGCCGTTTTATTCGGCAGAGACGCTGGCCAAATATAAACCGATCGGCCTTGACGAGATGGAGCGCGGTACGCTCAATGCCCATAATTATTCCAGCGTTGACGATCAGGGAATCGAGGTTGTCCCGATTAAAACCGCCAAATACAGCGGAGCGCTGTTGATTGTTCATGATCCGAAGCGCGTTCATGTCGCGGTTACCAAACACCTGAACAGTGTAGGAGAGACGGTAAGCGACATGGTCAATGGAGCAGGGGGGATCGCTGGCATCAATGCAGGCGGTTTTTTCGATCGCCAGGGACTCGGTACGGGAGGCATTCCCATGGGGATTACGATTTCCCGCGGCAAGTACATCAGCGGTGACAAAACCACGTTGCAGCCCGTTATCGGCATTACGAAGAACGGGGCGCTGGTCGTTGGAAAATACCGCTATGACGAACTGGTCAAGCTCCAGGTAGAAGACGCCATTTCCTTTGGCCCGGCGCTGGTCCAGGATGGCAAGCCTTATTTGAAATCAAGTGACGGCTCCTGGGGAATCGCCCCGCGTTCGGCGATCGGACAGCGGGAGGATGGGGCGATTATGCTGCTGGCCATTTCCGGTCGCGGCAACAACGGACTCGGGGCATCACTGCTTGATTGCCAGGAAATCATGCTTCAGCATGGGGCATTTGTTGCCGGCAACCTCGATGGCGGATACAGTACGGAATTGTACTATGACAAGGAATTCATTGTGCCGCCGTCCAACCCGTTAGGCGAACGGTTTGTTGCGACGAGTTTTATTGTGGATGATGTGAGTGCGCCATGACGAAAAAAGGGATGAACAAATACGTAAAGCGTTGGATCAGTCTGTTTGTGTTGCTCACCGTCTTTCAAGTACTCGGATTGTACGGAGTCGACCGCTTTCTCCAACCAGAGACCGCCGTCGCACTGCCTGAGAAGCCGGTACCGAAAGAAGAGGAAATCACACTGGAGATTCCGCCGGAAGCAAATGATGTGCAGTACAGCCCGGATAAACGTCATGCCGCCTACATGACGGGTGAAGGGCAGTTGGAGGTCGTTGGCAGGACTGGCGTGCTGTTTACCAAAAACGCCGACAAAATCAGCAATGTGCAGTGGTTAAGTAAAACGACGTTGCTGTACTTCTCGCAAACGAACAATTTAAAAGCCTATCTCGTTCAATTTCACGGCGTAGAGGAAGATGATGTCAAATCTGTCCTGCTGCACCAATGGTCAGGGAAAAAGAGCACGGTTCAGCAAGTACATTTCTCTCCATACATCGAATTCCTCTACATGATCATCGACAGAGGCAGCTATAGTGACGTGTACAAGTACGAAGCCATTCAAGGCACGCGCCGCGTCCCTCTGGATAACGTGAAGCTGGAACGAACGGAGTATGACGACAAGACAGACGTCTTGCTGTTGTATTCGGAGAGCGGCAAAATGTGGCGCTACGAGAAGGATACGCTGTATGATTCGAACGGACGGGTTGTAAGAACCTCTCCGCCACCGGTGAACCATCAAGTGATTGGGAAATAAGCAACAAAAATGCGCCCAAGGTCCCTGTCACTCCTCATGATTTGGCGCAAACATGAATATGTTGTACGATAATCCCGTTCCGGCGATCAAAAGCCGGGCGGGTTTTTTAGCTTCGAAAAGTTTAAGCTCCCTAATGAAATAGACTCTCCTAATGATGGGAAAAAGGAGTCCGACGAGATGACAGTTGAAGCTGATTACTACAAAAAAACACTAGACAAGATGTAATAAAATTCTGTTAAATTAACTTACAATTTGTATTGAAATTATTGCGAAAAATTCGAAAAACATAAGTTACACTAAACAATATCCAAACAAATTAGGAGGGATATTTGATGATCTGGGATTTCAACTTTCGTCTGCCAACATGTATTGAATTCGGTAATGGAAAAATAAAAAAGCTGGGAGAGCGCGTACGGGAGTTGGGAGGAACTAAAGTTCAGCTGATTACCGATCAAGGGATTGTAAACTCCGGTATTTTACGGAAAATCACGGATCTCTTACAAGCCGAGCAAATAGATTTTGTCGTCTACGACCAGGTAAAACCAAATCCGCGTGACGTCGATTGCATGACTGCGTACAGACAAGCCCAGGAAGCCGGGGTAGATCTGTTGGTAGGCATCGGCGGCGGCAGTTCCATGGACACGGCAAAAGCTGTCGGGACGTTATTGAGTCACGGTGGAGATATAAAAGACTGGTACGGGTTAAATGTGCTGCAGCACCCGATTACCCCCCTTATCTGTATCCCTACTACAGCAGGGACCGGAAGTGAGATTACGTTCTTTGCCGTGGTCACGGACACGACGACAAAGCTGAAAATGAATATCCTCGACGCCCGTGTCGCTCCCAAAATTGCCTTGTTAGACCCTGAATTGACACTTACCTTACCCAGTCATGTAACCGCTTCAACAGGGATGGACGCCTTGACACATGCGATCGAGGCATATACGTGTAATATTTCCGAACCGATTACCGATGCCTTGGCCCTTTACGCGATTGATCAAATTGTGAAGTACCTGCCGATAGCGGTGGAGGATGGAAACAACCTGGAAGCGAGAAAGCAAATGCTTTCAGCAAGTCTAATCGCAGGGATCGCTTTTGGCAATTCGGACGTCGGAGGAGTGCACTGTATGGCTGAAGCCCTCGGCGGCTTGTACGACACTCCGCACGGTGTAGCGAACTCAATGCTGTTGCCTTACGTGTTTGAATACAACATTCCGTCTGATCCGGAAAAACACGCGGTTGTTGCGGAGCGGCTAGGGGCGAACCGCCAAGGAAAGAGTACGGAAGAGGTTGCCCATGAAGGTGTACAGCTTCTGAAAAAACTGGCAGAGACCGTTCGCATTCCCAAGATGAAGGACTTGGAAAAGATTGATCCGAATGATTTTCCTTACCTTGCCGAGGGTGCGACCAAAAACGTATCTGCCCCAAGCAATCCTCGTCCTGCTTCAAAAGAAGATTACCTTGAATTATTTCACAGAGCTTACAATGGATAAAGCATCGTGTAGCTGTAAAGTAACTTGAAAGTGAGTGGATAGTGATGAGCGATTTGAAGCTGAACCGTACACTAGGTTTTTGGGCAGCTTATTCAGCTTCCGTAGGTTTGGTTGTTTCTGGTACCGCGATGGTTACCTTGGGGAATGGTTACGGAGTTGGCGGACCGGCATTTAGTATCATTGCGTTTATCGCCCTCATTGTCATTTTGTGTGTCGCGCTTTCCTATTCGGAAATGGCGGCAATGGTTCCCGGAGCGGGGATGGTCGGAGAGTATACGCTGCCTGCGTTGGGAAAATTGCCCGCCTTGTTCGCAGTGCTGGCCGGTTACATCGTCTTGGTTGGAACTGATGGCGGAACCAACATGATTATCGGTGGCCAGTCGCTGGAGACACTCACAGGAGTGCCGTGGTATATAGGAGTTAGCGTTATTTTGATCTTTCTCGTTACCATCAACCTCATGGGCGTTTCGGTTTTCGGCAAGGTTCAAACAGTTTTGGCGATCAGCATGATGGGGCTATTAGGGTTGCTTGGCATTTGGGGATTGACTGAGATCGGTACAGAACAACCGCTTGCGACACCTGTTCCCTTCTCACCGATCAGTTGGACTGCGCAAGCCGCAACGCTAGGTGGAGCGATATGGCTCTTTATCGGGATGGAGTTTGTCGCCCCGCTTGCAGAAGAAGTAAAAAACCCCGGCAAGACGATCCCGCTTGCGATGCTGTTCGGTTGTTTCACAATCTGGCTGGTTGACCTGTTGTTCGGTTTAGGGGTGACGAAGTACATTTCGCTTGACGCTCTGGCTCAATCGACGATTCCCCATGTTGACGGGGCTGCCGCAATGCTGGGCAAACCTGGTTTGGTGATCATGGGCATCGTATCGATCATAGCTGCAATTACGACTTGCGACACCTATCTCGTGGCGGTGCCTCGGATGCTCTACGGCTTGTCCAAGGAAGGTCTCTTGCCGAAGATTTTCTCCTATCTGCATCCCAAGACCCGGACACCTTGGTACGGCATCTTTTTCGTTGTCCTGCTCACGTTAATCGTGCTCGTGTACGCTGTAATCAACCAAGCGAATATTGATTTTGTCAAATTAATGATCAATGTGGCATGTTCTACCTGGTTGATGTCATATATTATTACGCAAATCGATGTGCTTGTGCTGCGGACGAAGTACCCAAAGCAGCCGCGCCCATTTAAAACGCCGCTCTACCCGCTGCCGCAAATGATTGGCATTGTGATGTGTGTGTACATGATTTACACGTTGTACGCTGACCCGCAAGTATTGGTTATCTCTCTCATTGTCAGCAGCTTGATTGTCATTTTTGGTGTCATCTACCTGAGAGCGACAGGACAGGAGTTATTTAAGCCAGTTCCCTTGGAGAAAATTTACGAGGGGATCCGTAAACGCAGCGAGTTTGACACCGCTTATGAGGAAATCGAAGAAACGTCTGCGGTCTAGGAGGAATAGATGGGAATTTATGCAGCCATCGATAACCGGGCATGGAAAATGCTGAACATAGTGGCGAATGAGTTTCAGTCGTTTACCCCCATCAGCTCTGTTTCTGCCAATCGTATTGTGTTTGACGGATCAAAGCTAGGTGTTGAGCGGTTAACCGCTAGTTACAACTTGATTAATAAATGGATGGGGCGGGTGTACATTTACACCTGGACCTGGTCGCTCCCGGATGATAAACCAGTGCAAGACATGACGATTCGTTTAACATACGCAGGGAAGTTAAACGGCAATCGAAAGGAGATCAGGTTTGTTTCCAAGCAAGCCACACCATTGCTTGATCGGTTAAACAGCGATAAGCTGATAGATGAGCTTTGCAACGAGGTCGACTACGAACGGGTGGAATTGCGTTATTCCATAGCGGAAAAGATGTGGCACGTACAGATGAGACCCAACTATGGCGATTTTATCTGGATTCTTCTGCCTCCGGTAAAATACGCCCGCAGACCGAAGACTTCGGAAACGACGAGCACTATGAACCTCATGAAACAATTAGTTCATTTCATAAAAGATAGAGAAGAGGAGTGAATAGGATGGATGCAAAATCTTTCTTGACTGGCCTTGACACGACGCAAAAAATGTACATTGACGGCAAATGGGTGCTTAGCTCTTCACAAGAAACAAGAGAAGTCATCAACCCTGCAACAGGCGAAGTGATCGGGATTGTAACGGAAGGGAACCGGGACGATGCCAAGCAAGCGATCGCTGCTGCCCGAAGAGCTTTTGATACAGATGGCTGGCAAGACAGCAAAGCGCGCGATCGTGCAGATCTGTTAAACAAGATTGCAGACCGCCTGGAACAGCGCGTAGAGGAATTCGCTTCTCTCGATACATTGAACAACGGCAAGCCGTTGCGCGAATCGCGTTACGACGTGGCGGACGCGGTCAACCAATTTCGCTATTTTGCCGGGTTGGCAACGAAGCCGCACGGAGTCACCTATGACGTACCGGATGACATTCAGGCGATGGTCGTCAGAGAACCGATTGGCGTCGTCGGACAAATCATTCCCTGGAACTATCCGTTGGTCATGGCTACACAAAAAATCGCTCCGGCGATTGCCGCCGGATGTACGATCGTCATCAAGCCTGCTGAACAGACGCCGCTCTCCTTGATTCGCCTGTTCGAAATCATCGATGAAGTCGGCTTCCCGCCAGGTGTCATCAATCTTGTGCTGGGAGCGGGAGAGACGGTTGGCGCCGAGCTGTCGGAGAGCCCGCTGGTCGATAAAGTCGCCTTTACCGGAGGAACGGATACAGGTATCCGCATCATGAAAGCAGCCGCAGACACGATCAAGAAAGTCGGTCTGGAGCTGGGCGGAAAATCGCCGAACATCGTCTTTGCCGACGCGGATTTTGAAACGGCCGTCGACTACGCTTTGTTCGGAATTTTTGCCAACCAGGGTGAAGTGTGCTCGGCTGGTTCCCGGCTGATCCTGGAAGAAACCCTCTACGATCGCTTTGTGCCCGAGCTGGTTGCCCGTGCCAAACAGATTACCGTAGGACTCGGTACAGAGGAAGCGACGGAAATGGGTCCGCTGATTAGCGAGGAGCACATGAATCGCGTCTTGTACTATATCGAGGAGGGCAAGAAGGAGGGCGCTACCCTGCTTTGCGGCGGTCGGCGGATCATGGAAAACGGTCTGGACAAAGGATTTTTCGTCGAGCCGACGATCTTTGCCGATACGACCCCTGAAATGAAGATCGTCCAAGAGGAAATATTCGGTCCTGTTCTGGTCATCCAAACCTTCAAAACGGAGGAAGAAGCGCTTGCGCTCGCAAATGGCACGAAGTACGGACTGGCAGGTGCAGTGTTTACGACCGACGTGGCCAAGGCTCACCGCGTGATCAAGAAGCTGCGCGCCGGCATCACCTGGATCAACACCTATCACCCGACCTTCAACGAAGCGCCATGGGGTGGATACAAGCAAAGCGGCATCGGTCGCGAGCTGGGAACGTACGGGTATGACGAGTATCTGGAAATCAAGCAGATCAATGTCAATCTGAACGTTCAACCGAGCGGCTGGTTCCAAAAGAAATAGATTTTTACGCAGAGACGCTTTAAGAAGCCGGCAGGAATGACTGTCGGTTTCTTTGCTTTCATATCGAAAAAAACACTGCTAGGATCATTCGGTAAAACAGATGCAACACATCGAAAGATTGCATTGGACGCGCAGCAAGCCCCGTGCTACTGTGGAAAAAACGAATAATTTATCGGGGGAGATCGTATGGCGCGATTACATCAACTGCTTGCGAATGTGCCAAAGGAGAAGTACGGGTGCGTGTGCAGGCTCTCGAACGGCGAAGCGTTTACGGTGGAGTGGCTTGCTGGCGATTACGTCGAACATATGGAACATCATCTGCGGCAAATCTTTCAGAAAGCGTAAACGAGGTACAAAACTCGACATGGAGTCGGGGGAACAGGGTGACAATTGAGTCCATTTTTGGGCAATTGTTGCCCTTTTTTTGTTGAGAGTGAAGGGCTGTGAGCACTAACATTGCGTGATGGAAAATAGTAGAAATCCTTCAAAAGATGTGGTAGTATTAGGCGCAAAGGACCATTGGTCGTCATTTTTGTGTCGTTCTTTCGGGCAAAAGGAGAAGAGAAAATGATCGATATCGAGCAGCGTTTGTCGGAACGTGGGATTATTTTACCACCGACTCCTAAACTATCGACCAATTACTTTACTTGTTTGCAGATGGGTAATTTAGTCTACTCATCTGGTGTGGGCTGCTTTATAGAAGGAAAGCCTGCTTTTACCGGCAAAGTCGGCTCAGAGCTGACCATAGAGCAGGCGTGTCAGGCAGCGCGTGTGACAATGCTCAACCTGCTCAGCATGGTAAAAGAGAGAATCGGCGATCTGGATCGGGTCGAACGCGTCGTGAAGGTACTTTCCTTCATCAACTGTACGGAAGATTTCCGCGATCAACAGCTCGTCATGAAAAGCGCCTCGGATTTAATTGTGGAGGTTTTTGGCGAGAAAGGCAGGAATTACGACCAAACTTCACTCGGGGTGTCAGACCTCTCCTTTAACCTTCCAGTCGAAATTGAAGTAATCGTTCAAGTCAAATAGCCTGCCAGGCAAAGCCACTGATTCGAAAAAAATCAGTGGCTTTTTTTGTCGTTGACAATGATAATGATAATCACTATCATTTAATCTTGGAAGACGTCACACTTTACCATAGCAGCGGTTCACAATCGCTGCATCCAAGACAACAGTAAGGGGGATTCATTCTATGCGTTTGGCCAAAGTACCCATGTTACTCGTACTCTTGTCGGCAATGCTGCTGCTCGCGGCGTGTGGCAATACGAACACGAGTCCACAAAACGGGTCTTCACAACCAGCAGCAACCGCCCAGTCAGGGGCAGACAAGGCGGGAGAACAGCAAGAGCGAACAATGACAATCAAGCATGCGAGGGGGGAAACTACGATCAAAAGTGTTCCCAAGCGTGTCGTAGCATTGGAATGGAGCAGTGCAGAGCATGTATTGGCGCTCGGCATCCAACCGGTCGGAATTGCCGATATCGTCAACATGAAAAAATGGGTAAAGCTGCCCGTAGAAATTGCGCCAGAGGTAGTCGATGTGGGAAGCCGTGTAGCGCCTAACCTTGAATCGATCATGCTTTTGAAGCCGGATTTGATCATCGGCTTGAACCGAAACGTGGAAGCCAACTACGACGAATTGAGCAAAATCGCTCCTACCATCGTGTACGACTCCAATCCGCCCGAGGGCCAAGGCGACCAATATTCTCGAATGATTGATACATTTAACGAAATTGCGGATATTTTGGATAAACAAGCAGAATCCGAGCAAGTGCTGAAAAACCTTGACAAGACATATGCGGAAGCAAAAGAAAGAATCGTGAAAGCGGGCATGGACAAAATCCCGTTCGTCCTGGCGATGGCCTATAGCAACCAAAATGCAGTAGAATTCCGCCTGTCGACAGACAATTCCACCGCAGTCAAAATCTTGGAGCACATTGGCTTGAAAAATGCTTACAAGCCAAAAAAATTCGAGATAAACGGGATGACGACAACGGATGTGGAGGCACTGCCACCGCTGCAGGACGCCAACTTCCTGCATATCATCCAGAACGACGATAACGTCATTGAGAATCAGTTGAAAAACAATCCGGTCTGGAACGGTCTCAGCTTTGTAAAAGAAAACCGCATCTATGCCTTGGGCGGAGACATGTGGCCTTACGGCGGGCCATTGTCAGCAGGAATCATGGCGAAAAAAGCGGCTGATCTGCTGGCGAAATGAGTCTTGCCAAGCGTGAGCTGCATGCCCGAACCGACATTCACTCAGCCCCTTCTGGTCAACGAGGAGGCTGGGGGCCGTTTTGGATGTTGGTGGGTGGGCTGGCCGTCCTGTTAACGCTGACATTTGTCAGTCTGACACAGGGGCTGGCCGATATTTCGCTGCAGTCTGTCGTCCAGGCGATCACTTCACCGCAGGACATTGCCGATCACCAGCTGATTCGCGGAGTTAGATTACCCAGAACGGTAATGGGTCTGCTGGCAGGTGCAGCCCTCGCAGTATCAGGAGCGTTGATGCAAACGGTGACGCGTAATCCGCTCGCCTCGGAGACAACACTTGGTGTCAATGCGGGTGCGTACCTGTTTGTGGTGGTTGGGATGGTTTTTTGGCCAGCTGTTTTACATCAGTACCCGCTTCCCTTTGCCATGGCAGGAGGTATCCTCGCCGCAGCCGCGGTCTACTTTATGGCAGGCGGCCGAAAAGGAACTCCCGTACGGGTAGCCTTGTCCGGGATGATAGTCACGCTAGTCTTTTCCTCGCTCACAAGTGCGGTCATCCTGTTTAACGAAGAGACGACCCAGGGCATTTTCCTCTGGGGCTCCGGTTCCCTGAAGCAAAACGACTGGACGGGTGTGCAATTCAGCTGGCCGCTGATCATCGGTGGAATTGTCGTCGGCTTTCTCATGTCGCGTCAACTGGATGTGCTCTCCTTTAACGAGGAAACAGCCCGTTCACTCGGACAACAGGTAGGCAAGACGCGATTTCTAGCCATGCTCATTGCGATTATGGTGACATGTGTCAGCGTCAGCGTGGTCGGTCCGATTGGCTTCATCGGGCTTGTCGCCCCTCATCTGGTCCGCCTGTCCGGAATGATCAGGCATAGCTGGCTGCTGCCGATTAGCGCGATTTGGGGCGCGTCGCTGCTCGTTGCATCAGATACGATTGCACGTACGTTTGTCAATGCGTACGGAGAGCTTCCGGCAGGTGCAATCACCGCGGGGATCGGAGGCCCATGGCTGGTCTGGCTTGCCATGCGGGCTTCTCGCAAAGTGAGCGCAGTCACAGCTTCTGGCACGTCGATGAGTGTCGGCGGCTGGCGCTCGCGAATACCGTATCCGGTCTGGATTGTGCTGTTCAGCGGGCTTTTGGTCGTCGTCTGGATGGTCAGCCTGTCGAGCGGGAACATGTACATTCCATGGTCTGAGATTTGGGCAATGTTCGCAGGTCAAGGCAACGATCTTTACAGACAACTGTTATTCGAACTGCGCCTGCCACGGCTGTTGACTGCTGGATTGGCGGGAATTGCGCTCGCGGTGAGCGGGAGCATGATGCAAAGTGCGGTCCGCAATCCGCTGGCTGATCCGCACATTGTCGGCGTCACGAGCGGTGCAGGCGTTGGAGCGATTTTGCTGCTCATCGGCTTTCCACACTTGTCGGATTGGATGCCGCTCGGAGCTCTGATCGGGGGCACAGGCTCTGCGGCTATCGTGTATGCCATATCCTGGAGAAGGGGACTCCAACCGATCATTCTGACACTCGTCGGAATTGCGGTATCGGCGGCGGGTGCGGCCTTCATCAATATTTTGATTGTAGATGCGCAGCTTGCGGCAGCCCCTGCCTTGGCCTGGATGGCGGGCAGCACGTATGGCAGAGGGTATGCAGAAGTAAGCAGCTTGCTGCCAGCGCTCCTCGTCCTGCTGCCTTTGGCTTGGTGGATGGGACGCAGAGTGGATCTGCTGTCCTTTAACGACGAAAGTGCGATGGGGCTGGGGCTAAAGGTTCGCCATACGCGCCTGGGAGTGGCAGCGATAGCCGTTCTGCTTGCTTCCCTGGCTGTGGCGAGTGTCGGCGCAGTCGGGTTTATCGGTTTGCTCGCACCCCATGCAGCGCGAATGCTGGTAGGCTCTCATCATCGCAAAGCAGTAGTCATCTCTGCTTTGTTGGGGGCGGTACTGCTTGCAGCAGCAGATTTGATCGGAAGAACCATGCTCATTCCAAAAGATATTCCGTCCGGGATTATCGTCGCTCTCTTGGGTGCGCCGTATTTATTCGTGTTGATGTTCCGCTCCTCGCGATCATCCAAATAACAAAAGCGATCAGCCAACATGAAAAGTAGACAAGGCGGGAATCTTTCAGCTTGTCTGCTTTTTTCGTGATGGTTGATCCTTGCAGCATTCCTCTTTTTCTCTCCCACCATTCCAGCCAGAGACAAGGTTTTGAAGGTAATAAGTCTGCCAATTTTTATTCATTATTGAAAAATGCTTGAAAAAATATAAACAAAAATGTAATATGCCTATTATATAAACAAACGAAAGAGGATGTTGTAATTATGGATGACTTATCTGAATTGTTCTGGAGGGCCACTGTGGACGAAATCAAACGAGGTTACGTGTATCATCAGCCATCTGACGCTTACGTTTGCCTGATCTGCGGACAAAGCTTTGCCAAAGGGGTTGTCTATCCGCATACGGGATTGTTTTATGAAGCGGAGAAGTACGCTACAGTCCATATAGAGGCGGAACATGGTTCAGTGTTTGACTATCTGCTGAACTTGAACAAAAAACTGACCGGCCTGACTGATTTGCAAAAATCGCTGCTGCAATACTTTCACCGCGGCTACAGCGACAGTGAAATCGTCAAGGAAATGGACGGCGGAAGTACGTCGACGATCCGCAATCATCGGTTTACCTTAAGAGAAAAAGAAAAGCAGGCAAAGGTCTTCTTATCTATTATGGAGCTTGTTTCGGAAAAAACGCAAAAAAAGCAGAAATTTATCAACGTCCCCCGCACAGCGGAAATGCTGGATGAACGCTATGCGATTACGGAAGAGGAGAATGAAGACATTCTCTCGGACTATTTTGAAGGGGGAACGGAGGGCCGCTTGCGGGAATTTCCCAAAAAGGAAAAACGCAAAGTAGCCATCCTGCGGCAGATCAGCAAGCGCTTTGAACTGAACAGAAAGTACACGGAAAAAGAAGTGAACGAGATTTTGCAACGCGTTTACGACGACTATGTGACGTTGCGCCGCTATTTGATCGAATACGGCTTTATGGATCGCTTCGATGACGGCAGCTATTATTGGGCCAAATCGTAGGTGCACGCATATGAGAGGATGGAAGGATCGCATGGATCGAAAAAAAGAACTGAAAATGATGTACAAAGAAGCAAAGAGACCGATGGGGATTTTTCAAATAAAAAACGGGCAAACCGGGAAAATCTTGGTGGGCAGCAGCAACAACCTGGAGGCGATGAAGAATCGGGAGATGTTCATGCTGAAAACCGGAGCCCATTTCAATCGCGAGCTGCAGCAGGATTATAACCAATACGGCGCAGACGCATTTACGTTTGAGGTACTGGAAACGCTCAAGCTGACTGACAACCCGTTTCAGGATACGAAAAAAGAGCTGGAAGAGCTTGAAGAAAAGTGGTTAAAAACGCTTCAGCCGTACGATGAAAACGGTTATAATAAACGAAAGGGCACGTGATTTCTTAACGATCTGTCTACGACGTTTGGACAGTCTATCCCTTTTCGCGTAAAGTACCAGGTTATGGCAAGGACATCGACATTTTCGATGTCCTGCTTTTCGGTGCGTCTGCGCTCGTGTGACAGGTGACGGGGAAATGAAACACAGAAGCTGAGAGGAGGAAGGTGTATTGAACACAAGGAAGACCACTGGAAGCAGCCAATTTTCTTTAGACATTCCGGAAACCTACAATTTTGCGGCAGAAGTCGATGCGTACGCTGCGGCTCACCCGGACAAACTGGCATTACTGGTCGTCAGCGATGGGGGAGAATCGTCGTCGTTAACGTACGCCGAACTGGTGGCGTACTCCAACCGCATCGGCAACGCCATTCGCTCGCTTGGAGTGGAGCGGGGAGACAAGGTGCTCGTCCTCGTACCGAGAGGAAAAGAAGCGTATGGAATCTACCTGGCGCTGGTCAAGCTGGGTGCTGTCATCCTGCCCGGATCGGAAATGCTGAGGGCAAAGGACATCGAGTATCGCGTGAATCATTCGGAAGCAAAAGCTGTGATTGCTTTTGACGGAATTGTCGATGAAGTCGAACAAATCAAGCATCTCTGTCCGACACTTGCGCACTATGTGGTGGTTGGACAAGAGCGCGAGGGGTGGCATGCGTTTGATCAGCTGGTCAGCCAGGCAGATGATCAGCTGCAAGCCGTTGAGACGCGTTCCGATGAACTTGCCTTCCTTTCTTATACATCAGGTACGACAGGCGGTCCGAAAGGCGTCATGCACGTGCATGGCTGGCCGTATGCGCATTTGGCTGTTGCCGCGACGCTCTGGCTGGATGCGCGGGAAGACGACATGGTCTGGGCAACTGCCGGACCTGGTTGGGCCAAGTGGATTTGGAGCCCATTCGTCTCGACGCTCGGAAAAGGGGCGACAGCGTTCGTCTACAAGGGAAGATTCTCGCCGGACGTGTATTTGAAATTGCTGGAGCAATACCCGATTTCCGTCCTGTGCGCCACGCCTACAGAGTATCGACTGATGGCAAAAGTGTCGGGATTGGAGAACTATCGACTCCGTTCGCTCCGCTCCGCTTGTTCTGCAGGGGAGCCGTTAAACCGCGAAGTCATCGATACGTTCCGCCGTGTCTTTAACATAACGGTACGCGATGGTTACGGCCAAACCGAGAACACCTTGATTATCGGGACGTTCGTCGGCGTGGAGCCCCGCCCCGGATCGATGGGGCGTCCGTCCCCGGTGGTCAAGGTGGCCATCATCGATGAGGCAGGTGCCGTCCTGCCGACTGGAGAAGTAGGCGACATCGCCATTGAACGCAGCATGGTCGCGCTGTTTAAAGGCTATTTGAACGATCCTGAACGCACTGGCCGGGCATTCCGCGGCGAGTGGTACGTGACCGGCGATCAAGGGCGAATGGATGAAGACGGCTATATCTGGTTTGAAGGGCGGTCTGACGACATCATCATCTCAGGCGGGTATACGATCGGCCCCTTCGAGGTGGAGGATGCCCTTGTCAAACATCACGCCGTAGCAGAATGTGCGGCCGTTGCCAGTCCGGACCCGGAACGGGGGCACGTCGTCAAAGCGTTCGTCGTTCTGAAAAAAGACGTCAGCGGTTCAAATGAATTGGTGCATGAACTGCAAGAGCATGTGAAAACGCTGACTGCACCGTATAAGTATCCGCGAAAAATCGAGTTCGTCGACGATTTGCCCAAGACGACCTCCGGCAAAATTCGCCGCATCGAATTACGGCAAAAAGAGGGTTGATTGAAATAAAGAAGCCAAAGCATTCTGGAACGATCGGAATGCTTTGGCTTCTTGTCTTCACAATCTATTTTTCCCCTGACTGGCCGTCCGGCTTTTCCATGATGCCTTCCAGCAGTACAGGGACGACCTCCCGCGCAAGAGTCTCCGGCGTTTTTTTCCCTGTAAACAGCCACTGCAAAGTCAAACGCTCAATCGAGCCGATCACACAATCCGCTACAATCTCTACATCCAGATCTTTCCGCGTCAAGCCAGCTGCCTGGTTATTGCGCAAATTGGCGATGATTCGATTTTTGATCGTTTGTGCAATCGATTCGGATTCATCCGACTCAAATAAGGCGATGCGCGTCAGTAAAGGATTGGCTGCCAAAAATGTGAAGAGTTCGCAAAAATTTTGTTCTGTCTGTTCAGGCACCTGAGCTCTCGTCAATGGAGTAATGCGGCTGCCGATATCGGACAGGTGAGTCAACTTTTCCCGGAATTTGCCGACCAGTTCAGTAAAAATGGCTTCTTTGCTGGAAAAGTACAAGTAAAAGGCAGCTTGGGTCAAGTCTGCAGCCTTGACGATATCGCTGACTTTTGCCTGGTGATAGCCTTTTTCCGCAAACACATGGGCGGCTGCCGAAAGTAAACGCAGCCGGCTCGCTTCTCCTTTGGTAAGCTGTTGAGTCAATTTTGTTAGCCTCCTCAAAGAAAGAACTAACTCATTAGTTATATAAGTGATAATTTATTTATACCATGCAAATCGACTTGTAGTCAATCGGCAGGGTGCTGCGGAGAAAAATGAATCGGGCGTCATCTTACACAAAATGAACCGCCAGGGTATAACAATTGTCGACCCTGACGGTTATCCCGTCCCGCTTACTGCATACGGGCCATGCCCATCACTTTTTCGGCTCTGTACAGCATCTGATTGGCTACCTCGTTCGCCTTTTTGGCACCGGCAGAGAGGATGTCGTCCAGTTCGGTGGAGTGAAACAGCTTGTTGTAACGCTCCTGGATCGGTCTTAACGTCTCGATGACCACTTCGGCCAGATCGGTTTTAAATGCGCCATAGCCTTTTCCTTCGTACATGGCCTCGATCTCATCCAGCGTTTTGCCAGAGCAGAGCGAGTAGATCGTCATCAGGTTGGAGACCGCCGGTTTTGCTTCCTTGTCGAATCGCACGCTGCTGTCGGAATCGGTCTGGGCACGTTTGATTTTTTTCGTGATCGTGTCGGCATCGTCCAGCATGGAGATGAAGGCGCCTTGGTTAGGATCGGATTTGCTCATTTTTTTCGTGCCCTCAGCCAGCGACATGATGCGCGCGCCCAATTCCGGTACGCGGATTTCCGGAATCGTAAACACTTCGCCATAACGGTTGTTGAAGCGTGTCGCCAAGTCGCGGGTAAGCTCCAGGTGCTGTTTTTGGTCTTCGCCAACCGGGACGTAATCCGTGCTATACAGCAGGATGTCCGCTGCCATCAGCGGAGGATAGGCCAACAGACCGGATGGGATCGATTCGCCGCGGCCGTCGGATTTATCCTTGAATTGGGTCATTCGTTCCAGCTCGCCCAAATAGGAGATGCATATCATGATCCATGCCAGCTTGGCATGGGCAGGCACTTCGGATTGAATAAACAGCGTGACTTTGTTCGGGTCGAGTCCGACTGCCAGATACAGCGCTGCCAGGCGGCGGATGTTCTCGCGCAGAACGGCCGGATCCTGTGGCACAGTGATGGCATGCTGGTTGACGATGCAGTAGTAGCAGTTGAATTCATCCTGCAGTGGAACGAAATGCTTCATCGCACCCAAGTAGTTGCCCAGTGTCAGAATACCGCTAGGCTGAATGCCGGAAAAAATTGTTTTCATAATGGTAAAGCTCCTTTCGACATGTAGATGTGATCGGGGTAACACAAAAAAGGTCCATCCGCCCTCGACAGGGACGAATGAACCGTGGTGCCACCCTTGTTATTTCGCACATGGATCAACCCATGGGCAAAATCACTTTACTCCGTACCAATGATACGGTGTCCATGATAACGTACGGACGAAACGCCAAAGCCTACTTGCCGCGACGACGCGTGTTCGGTTTGGAGCTCGGAAGCCCATTCAACATCCGTTCGACACTGATTCGCACCAACCATCAGCTCTCTGAAGTCTCACCAAATGCCTACTCTTCTTCCTCATTGCCATGAAATGATCATCCTTTATTGAGACATTTTACTCAGTTACGCGAGAAAAAGCAAGGGGTAAGCTTCACGTGAAGTTTTGGACGATGTTTGCCGGTCATTCGCTTTGTTCGTGCCGGCGGCTTTTTGTCATAAAGCGTGGGGCTGGACTCTACATTGGTAAGGAGCAGAAAATGGACACAGAAAGAGGCGGGCTGATGATCAATCTATCGGATTATGCCATCGTCATGATCGTGGGGCTATTGAGTGCGCCGCACTGCATCGGAATGTGCGGGGGGATCATGTCTGCCTGGACGCTGCAGTCGCCTGCACCGCTCCTGCAGACGATCCTTGCCTATAACGGCGGGCGGGTTGTCACGTATACGCTCGTCGGTGGATTCATGGGTTTTATCGGCTCATTCGTCAATGCAGCAGGGACACTTGTAGGGGTTCAGGGGATTGCCAATATCGCGGGTGGCGTCCTGATCATCCTCTGGGTTGGCAAGAAGTATGCACTGCTTATCGGCAAATGGACGCCCCTGCAGCTTCCATCCGTCCAGACGCTGATGCAGAAATGGAAGACATCCCGCTCGGGTGTTTTGCCGGTTTTTCTCAGCGGCCTGCTGCTGGGGTTTTTGCCGTGCGGGCTGACCTATACGATGGAGATGAAAGCGGCGGCTACCGGAGACATGCTGGCTGGCGGTCTCACGCTGCTCAGCTTCGGGCTCGGGACATTGCCGGCGCTTATCGCCGTCGGGATATTTTCCGCGTACATCGGCAAGACGCTGCGGAAAAAAATTCTGCAGGCAGCAAATCTGTTGGCCGTGTGTATCGGCATTGTCTCGATTTGCCGGGGAATGGTCATAAACGGCTGGATTCCGAGCATCACCCCCTGGCTATGGTGAGTGCATGCCTATGGCTTGGCGTCCAAAGGGAACTGCAGTTGATCTGTCTGTCCATTCGCGACGATGTGGATGGAGACGATCCATTTTCCCACCATCGTCGGGACGATTTGAGCCGAGTAGAGGCCATCTTCCGTTTCTTTGGCGTCGACCGTGATGTCACCGTGGTCCATTTCCGGCATGGAGAGGGTGAACGTCACGGTCGCATGTGTTATTTTTTGCTGCTGTGCATCCTTTACGGTAATGCTGAACGCATTTTCTTGCAAAATCGTCGCCGGATTCGGGTTGAGCGTACAATCGACTGCAAACAGCTTCGGGCCTCCTGCTGCGTCTGTATTTGTGCTGGTGCTGTCGGCTTGCGCGGAACATCCCGCTGCGAGTAATCCGATTAAGAGCGACAGCACGCCGAAAAAACGGTAAATCAGCTGCACATCCAACCATCCTCTCCATAAAAATCTGCATTGATAACAACCTATTCAGAGGCAAGCGCAAATAGTAGCTGCCCTCGCCTCCTGTCCGACACGCCGAAACCACAGGCAATTCCATACATAAAATTCCACTGGCACATTTGCCTCCGTCCTCGCATATCAGTTAGATAAGGACATGCTCAGGCGAGAAGGGAGATCGGACAGAGCCATGATGAAAGAAGCCAACTTTCTTATAAGCGGGATGACGTGCACGGCCTGCGCAGCGAGGATTGAAAAAGTGCTGTCAAAGGTCGATGGGATTTCCGACATCCACGTCAGTCTGCCACAGGAAAAAGCGGCTGTCCGATATGATCCAACCCTGCTGGACGCTACTGCGATCACTGCGAGAATCGAACGGTTAGGCTTTGGCGCGCAGCTGGTTGGTGATCGCCAAAAAGCGCAGGAGTTTAAAGCAGACGAATGGAGACGGCTGCAATGGCAATGCTTTATCGCCGCACTGCTGTCCATGCCGCTGCTATGGGCTATGGCAAGCCATTTTTCCTTTACGCAAAACCTATGGGTGCCCGAGCTTTTTCAACAGCCGCTGTTTCAATTGCTCGTCACGATTCCGATTCAATTCGGCTTGGGTTTCCCGTTTTATCGCGGTGCCTGGCATGCGGTGAAGAGTTGGACGGCCAATATGGATGTCCTCGTCGTACTCAGCACCTCGGCTGCTTTCTTTTACAGCCATTATCTTACGTTGTCCCATGTGCGGACGGCCGCGCCTAACCACCTTTACTATGAAAGCAGCGCCTTGATCATCACGTTTGTTTTATTCGGCAAGCTGATCGAAATGCGTACGAAGGGCAGGACGACACAGGCATTGGAACGCCTGTTTCACGTCCAGGCGAAAACAGCAACGGCCATCCGAAATGGCCAGGAGACAGTGATTCCAGTCGACAAGATCGTTCCGGGGGAGCTGCTGCTGGTCAAGCCGGGAGAGAAAATTCCGACGGATGGACAGGTTATCGCGGGTTTTTCCGCCGTAGATGAAGCGATCTTTACCGGAGAAAGCATGCCGGTGGAAAAACAGGTCGGGGACTTCGTTACCGGTTCAACGCTCAATCAAAACGGATTGCTGAAAATCAAAGCGACGCGAGTAGGTCGGGAGACAGCGCTGGCGCAGGTGATCCGGGTCGTAGAGGAAGCGCAAAAATCAAAAGCCCCGATCCAGCGCATGGCCGATGAGCTGACCGGGATTTTTGTCCCGCTCATCGTCACGATTGCGTTCCTGACATTTTTCGCCTGGTATTGGCTGTTTGAGCCCGGGCTGTTGGGGAGCGCTTTGGAAAAAGCGATCAGTGTCCTGATCATCGCTTGCCCGTGCGCTTTGGGACTGGCGACGCCGACATCGATTATGGTCGGCTCCGGACGTGCCGCTGAGCTGGGGATCTTGTTCAAGACAGGCAAACATCTGGAACGACTGCAAAAAGTCGATACGGTCGTGCTCGACAAGACCGGAACGCTGACCAAAGGAAAACTGCACGTGACAGCGGTCCATATCCAACCGATCCACGCGAACCGGTTTTTGCGCCTCGTAGGCGCTGTAGAAAAGTATTCCGACCACCCGGTGGCAAAGGCGATCAATGCCTATATCCGGCAGCGAAGCAAGGTGGATTACCCGGCTGCCATAAACCTGACCAACATGCCCGGATACGGGATCAAAGGAACGGTCGAAGGATATGAAGTCATCATCGGTTCGCAAAAGATCATGGAAAAAGAGAATGTCGGCATGAATGATGCGACAAGGTTGGCCGCGACACTGGAACAGGACGGCAAGATCGTCATGTATGTCGCCATCAACAAATCGTTGGCAGGGGTGATTGGGCTTGCCGACTCGCTTAGAGAGTCTGCACCGGCAGCAGTTGCCCGAATCCGGCAAATGGGCAAAGATGTGATCGTATTAACGGGCGATCAGCAGGCTTCGGCTGCTTCCGTCGCCAGGCAGATAGGGGTCAAACACGTATATGCAGGCGTACTGCCCGCGGAGAAGGCGAAAATCATTCGCGACCTGCAGCAGCAGGGCAGAAGCGTCGCAATGGTTGGGGACGGGATAAACGATGCTCCGGCACTCTCAGTGGCAGATGTCGGGATCGCCCTCGGGACAGGAACGGATATTGCCATCGAAGCGGCTGACGTCCTGGTCATGCGAGACGATCTCCAGGGAGTAGTCAAAGCGCTCGCAGTGAGCAGTCACACGATGCGCAATGTCGCCCAAAACCTGTTTTGGGCGCTGACGTACAACATGGTGGCGATCCCGCTCGCCATGCTCGGTTTTCTCGCCCCGTGGGTTGCCGGGGTGACGATGGCCTTAAGCTCGATTTCTGTCGTCCTGAATGCGCTGCGACTGCACAAAAGCAAGCTGTAACGGACCACAACTGCTGCCAATAACACCCACCTGAGATGATCCCGGGAGGGTGTTTGGCGTTCATCATAAGTAATGTGAAACTAGCTGTTATCTACTACAGTTCAACAGGGACCAACTACGAAATGGCAAAAGCTGCTGCCGAGGGCGCCAGGGCCGCAGGAGCAGAAGGTAAAGTTCTTCGCGTACAGGAATTGGCTCCTGAAGCGGCAATTGCTTCCAATCCGGCCTGGAAAGCGCATGTCGAAGCGACGAAAGAAGTACCGGTAGCGACGCTGGCCGATCTGGAATGGGCGGATGCGATCATTTTCAGCACGCCGACGCGCTTTGGCAACATGGCCTCGCAAATGAAACAATTCCTGGACACGACTGGCGGCCTCTGGTTCCAAGGGAAGCTGGCCAATAAAGTGGTATCGGCCATGACGAGTGCCAGCAACGCCCACGGCGGCAATGAAGCTACGATCTTGTCCCTGTATACGACGATGTACCATTGGGGAGCGATTGTCGTTGCGCCTGGCTTCACAGATCAAGCGATCTTCCAGGCAGGCGGAAACCCTTACGGTACAAGCGCAATCGCCAAAGAAAACGGCGCTGTTGATGACAGTGTTCTGGAGGCTGCGAAACACCAGGCAAAACGCATGGTCACCGTTGCGGAATGGATCAAAAACGGGCAAAACAAATAAGGTCAATCCAGCGGAAATGGAAAAGCGGTACTTTCTCGATGAACGAGAGAGTACCGCTTTTTTCGAATCTGTAAACGAATTCGCTTACAATCCTATGATTGGAAAAACTGGCGATTCTTTTCGATGAAGTCTTTCTCGGCAGCAGGAACGTCATCTTCATGGAAAATAGCTGCGACCGGGCATGCTGCTTCGCAAGCTCCGCACTCGATACAGACATCCGGGTCTATGTAGTATTGATCTTCACCTTCGTGAATACAGTCTACAGGACAGGTAGCTACGCAATCTGCTGCTTTTTCCCCGATACAGGGAGAAGTGATAACAAATGCCATGATTATACCTCCTTTACTGGTTTGAGATTATTGTACATCTAAAAGTTAGAATTGTCAGGTATAGTTTTCCCACATTTTGTTCACGTTTAGCCCTAAAGCCCGACAAATTTTGCGTATAAATTTTTGGCCACGGCAATGTCGTCCGTTCCTTGCACGAGAACGCGGCCATCCTTGAAAAAGACAAGCGTATAGGAATCGAGCGAAAACCGCAGCAGGAATGCGTTCACTTCCACTTTGCCAAGCGGCGCATAGCGGGGGACCAGCGCCTGCAAATCAACCTGGGCGGGCTGGGCCGGCGTGATTTGCACAGTGTCGCGTCCACACAGCGTGGTAAACATCTCCATGTTCTCCATATCCGGCTCCAGGTATTCGTATACGCCGTGTCCGCAGGCCGGGCAGTGCTCGTTTCTTCCTTTGGCGATGTTCATTTGCATATGTTCATTGTCCCACAGCTCGAACTGCTCCAGATTGGGATTGCGTGCATGGCCATTGCCAGTCAGCAGCTTGAGTGCTTCCACTGCCTGGTACGAGGCGATAATGTGCACGATCGGGCCGATCACGCCGGAGATATCGCACGTTTCGCCGCGTCCGGCGGGGGCGTGGGGAAAAAGGCAGCGAAAGCACGGCGTCTCATGCGGGACGATGACCGAGAACATCCCTTTGGAGCTGACGGCACCGCCGTAAACCCAGGGTATGTCGTATTTGACTGCGACGTCGTTGATCAAATAGCGAACCTGGAAGTTGTCCGAACCATCCAGGATGAGATCGACATCGCGCAACAGCACAGCGGCATTCGTCGGATTCAGGTCGGCTACGATCGGATCGAGCGTGACAGCCGAATTGATCGCACTCAGCTTGGCTGCCGCGGCGATCGCTTTTGGCGCGTGGGATGCGGCATCGGCTTCGTCAAACAGCATTTGCCGCTGCAAATTGCTTTCCTCAACGAAATCGCGGTCGATCATGCGGACGAAGCCAACACCTGCCCGTACCATATGATTCGCCAAAACTGTGCCCAAAGCGCCCATGCCGACGATCGCGACCCTGCTCGAATGCAATTGCTCCTGTCCGGAAGCCCCGATCGGCTTGAACAGCATCTGTCTGGAGTAGCGTTTGTTCCATTCTCGATGCATTGGTGACCACCTTTCTGGATTTTGCCAGGTTGACTTAATAAATCATCCGCCCGGAGAGGAAATCCGCCAATTCCGCATGCACCGGAGCGGTGAAAAACGTGTGGGTATCGGCCATCTCTACGAGCTCGCCCTTGTGAAGAAACAAGCATTCGTCGGCCAACCGCCTGGCCTGCGGCAAATTATGCGTGACGATCACGATTGCCGTAGTCCCTTGCTGGTGAATCGCTCGCATTACTTGCTCGAATATCGCTACATTTTGTGGATCCAAACTCGCGGTCGGCTCATCCAGAAGCAGCAGCTTAGGCTCAAGAACAATCGCTCGGGCCAGGGCGATTCGCTGCGCCTCGCCACCGGATAACGTCGATGCTTGCTGCTTGGCGGCTTCGAGCATGCCGACACGCTCCAGCGCTTGCATGACCCGGGAGTGAACGGTCGCCTTATCGCAGCGGCGAAATCGCAGTCCCATCGCGACATTAGCATATACGGTCGTCTGAAACATGACCGGCTTTTGGGCGACGAGGGCCATTTGACGCTGAATCACGAGGCTGCTTGCCTGCGAAACGGCCGTCAAATCGAGCTCTGTTCCCCAAAAGTGGAGACGGCCCGTCGTCGGTTTTTCCAGCAGGTTCAGCAGCTTCAGGAAGGTTGATTTGCCAGAGCCGCTAGGACCGACAATGCCGTAGATTTGACCACACTGAAAGCGGGCGTGCTCCACAGACAAGATTCGTTTGTCGCCGATACGCAAATGCAAATCAGTAATTTCCAGATGGTTCATGTTAGATCTGTCTCCGCTTGGCATTGAGATTGTGAATCATCCCGAGTGTAAGAAAACTGTTGAACGCAAAGCTGATCACAAGCAGGACTATCCCGAGCAGCAGCCCTGTATCGTAGTGACCCATGCGCGTTTCCAGTATGATCGCTGTCGTCATGACCCGTGTGTGGTGTTCGATGTTTCCGCCGACGAGCATCACGGCACCGACTTCAGAAATCGCCCGTCCATACGCGGCAGCGACCCCGGACCAGATGCCTTTGCGGGATTCTTTGATGATCGTCCAGACGAGCTGCCACGAGTTTGCTCCGAGGCTTTTGGCTGTTTCCCAGTACGTCCGCTCCTTCGCCTGTACGGCTGTCATGGTCAGACCGATCAGAATCGGGGTGACGAGCAGGACTTGTGCGAGGATCATCGCTTCCGGCGTAAACAAAAGCCCCAATGATCCTAATATACCGTATTTGGAGAGGAGTAAATAGACGATCACGCCAATTAATACAGGTGGCATCCCCATAAACGTAAAGACGAGCGTCACGACAAGCTTTTTCCCGGGGAAAGCATACAGGCCGAGAACTGATCCTGCCGGGATGCCGATGAGCACCCCGATGGCGACGGCGGTTGTCGTAACTTTTAGCGACAAGAGAATAATTTCCACAAGATCAACTGGCAACCCCATAGGCGTGACTCCTATCGCTTGTTCGCGTTCGGAACGAACAGTCCTTTACCGTACTTGTCTTTGCCGAATTCGCCAATCAATTTTTGCCCTTCGGCTTCAACGAAAAAGGAAATCAGCTTGTTCGCTGCTGCTTCCTTGCTCGTCGACTTGACGAGAATGATCCCGTACGGATTCAACAGGGATGTATCTCCCTCCATCAGTTTGACGAGGTCGAGCTTGCGCGAGAGGAACGTGGCTTCATCCGTAAACGTGTAAGCATTTTTCTCACTGGCCATCTGCAAGGTGTCGCCCATGCCTTGTCCGGACGACAGGTACCAATCGCCTTTTGGCTCGATCTTGGCGTCTTTCCATATGCTTTTTTCCTTTTTGTCCGTACCGGAATCGTCACCGCGCGAAATAAACGTGGCTTTATTCTCGGCGATCAGCTGGAATGCTTCCTTGGCCGACTTGGCCGATTTTACTCTGGCCGGGTCATCCGCTGGTCCAACGATGAAAAATTGGTTGTACATGACGTCATATGCATTGGTGCCAAAGCCTTTTTCGACAAATTCATCTTCAGACTTGCGAGCGTGGACGAGCAAAACATCTGCATTGCCGTCTTCGCCCAGTTTGATCGCCTGGCCTGTTCCGACAGCGACGACTTTTACCGCAATGCCCGTCTCTTTGGTGAAGATTGGCAGCAGGTAGTCAAGCAAGCCGGAGTCCTGCGTGCTCGTCGTCGTCGCAAGTGTGATCTCTTCAGTTGTTGCCGGTGCGGATGTATTGTTCTCAGTTGCAGGAGCTGCCACGGGCGCAGATGTCTCAGGGGCCGAACTCGATGAAGGCGAAGGCGTAGTGGATGTGCCGCATCCAGTCAGCAGGATAAGCGAAGCGAAAAGTGGAAAGAGTGACGTATGTAGCAACCGTTTCATGATAAATCCCCCTTTTTTTAGTCGATAAGAATTTATAAAAATTCTTATCGACATAAGTGCAACTAAGGCTACGCCAAAAGGCTTGGCGTAGCCAAGTTTTCTAATACGGTTTATATGACTACGATACTAAAAGAGTGGACGAATGGAAATATTATTTTGTATAAAATCAAAATTGTCTAAATATATATAAATTTGATATAATAAAAGGCAATCGTTGGTGGAAAATGGTTTCATCAGTCGAATCATGCTAGATACAACTGGTCTTCCTTTCCAATTGAACAAATAAAAGGAGGAGAATTACAATGCAGTTAGGCGGTTTTAAAAACAAAGAAGTCCTTGTCAACCTGTCCGCAGGGACGGTCGATTACCGCGAGATCAACGAGGAGCTGGCGAAAAAATACGTTGGCGGTCGGGGGCTTGGCGTGAAGTACGTGTACGACAACGGCCCGACCGTTGAGCCGTTCTCAGCGGAGAACATTCTCTGTGTGATGACCGGTCCGGTGACGGGTTCACGCTCGACGATGAGCGGCCGGCTCTGCATGGTTACGAAATCGCCGCTTACCGGGACTGTCACCGATTCGCATATGGGCGGATGGTCGGCTGCCCGGCTGAAATGGGCAGGGGTCGACAATATCATCATCAGCGGCAAAAGCGACAAGCCCGTCTATCTCTACATCGAGAACGGCCAAGGTGTATTGAAGGATGCGAGCGAGCTGTGGGGCAAGGGGACGCGGGCGACGGTCAAAGCCATGCAAGATGCATACGGGAAAGATGACCTGAGTGTGATCTGCATCGGACAAGCGGGAGAAAATCTCGTGCGCTTTGCCGGATTCATGAACGAGCACGACCGCGCTGCCGGCCGCGGCGGTACAGGAGCAGTCGCGGGCTACAAAAACCTGAAAGCCATCGTCATCAAGGCAGCCCAAAAAGGCAATATGCCAAAGCCGGCCCAAGAAGACGAGTACAAGACTGCCAACCAAAAGGCACTGAAAGCGGTTATGGAGGGTGGATTGACAGCGCCTAAAAAGGGCGGGCTTTCCGTATACGGGACCAATGTGCTTACGAGCATCATTAACGAAGTAGGGGCACTGCCGACGATGAATTCGAAGTACACGACGTGGGAAGGGGCAGAGGGGCACAGCGGTGAGACCGTCAACAAAACCTTGCTCGTCGCCGATAATACCTGTCATGCCTGTCCCGTCGCGTGCAAGAAGGAAGTCGAAGTGAAAGAAGGCAAGTACAAAACCCGGGTGGAAAGCTTTGAGTACGAATCCGGCTGGGCACTCGGCGCCAACTGCGGCGTGAGTGACGCAGCAGCCATCTCGTTTTTGATCAACATGTGCAATGAGTACGGCATGGATACGATTGAATTGGGCAATACGCTCTCCTGTACGATGGAAGCCGCAGAAACCGGCCTCATCAATGAGTCATTCACGTGGGGAGACGCTGATCGGATGATCGAATTGACGGAGGCGCTCGTTTTCCGTCAAGGGATCGGCGATGTTCTCGCTGAAGGGGCGCTTCGAGCTGCCAAGCATTTCGGCAACGAGCACCTGGCCATGGTAGTCAAAGGGCAATCCATTCCTGCCTATGACCCGCGCGGCATCCAGGGTATCGGACTCGGCTATGCTACGAGCAACCGCGGTGCATGCCATTTGCGCGGGTATACGGTGGCGAGTGAAATCGCCGGAATTCCGGAACCGACGGATCGCTTGAAGCCGGAAGGGAAAGGCGCTCTCCTGAAAGTATTCCAGGATCTGTTGGCGTTCTCCGATTCCATGAACATCTGCAAATTCTCTTCCTTCTCGGAAAATGCCGAGAACTACGCGGAGCAGTACGCGGCGATGACCGGTTTGCAGGTTACTGCGGATGACGTGATGAAACTGGGCGAGCGCATCTATAATCTGGAGCGGCACTACAACAATCTGGCTGGCTTTGACAAACGGGAAGACGATTTCCTGCCGAAGCGCTTTACAGAGGAGCCTGCTACTGGCCACAGTGCAGGACACGTCAGCCGCATGGACATCATGCTGGATGAATATTACAAGGAACGCGGCTGGGTCGACGGAGTCGTTCCGCAAAGCAAGCTTGAGGAATTGGGCATCGCCTGACGGCCATTATCGATTAAAAAAGGTGGAAACCTGTTTTCCACCTTTTTTCTACCTTCTTTTCTGTTATCCGCCCACGCGCAGCGTTTTTTTGCGAAAGGATGCGAGGAGTCTTCCGAGGCATTCTTCTGAATGGGCGGTAAAGCGAATGAACACAGCGTTTACGTGAAACGTAGAGGTGATGCGCACCGTTTCCTCGCGCAATAGTTCGATTTGCCAATCGTCTGCCGTCATCAACACGGGGAATTCTTGACCATGCTGGCTGGCGTTCAGCTCTTTGCAAAAATCAATCAGCAGCGAGAGGGGAATGCCGCGAAATTCGAGGATTTGCTCAGCCATTCTAGCCCCCGGCAACAGGTGGAAAAAGCGCGAACTGATCGGAGTCATTCACCTGTGTGTGCAGACCGTTTTCATGGATGACGTTGCGTCCGTTAAGAAATACGTGGACAAAAGGCTTTAATGTACGTTCGGGTGTGAATACTTCAGCTTCTAGCGCCGGATAGAGCGAAACGAGGGTTTCTAAAATATCGATCACTTGATTTCCATGCTGAAAGGGAACGTCGATGCTTTTTCCTTGACAGATTTCACGAAAATTCGCAAATACTTTCACCTTCATCCCGTACGTCTCCTTTTTTCTTTTTATTATAGTAGATTATGACGAGAAGCGAACAATATTTTCTCACAGGAGGCTGGCCATGAAGTTTTTCAATGTAAAAACGGTCAGGGAAACATTGGCCATAATTGATGAACAGTTTCGGGTGTTCGCTGAACCGCTTCTTCTGCCGTTGCACGAAGCGCTGGGCATGGTGCTTGCCGAAGACGTGACTTCGGCCGAGCAGGTTCCTCCTTTTGCTCGCTCGGCAGTAGATGGATACGCTGTACAAGCCAAAGATACATACGGTGCCACCGATGCGCTGCCTGCCTTTCTTGACATCACGGGAAGGATTGAAATGGGCAAGGGGGCTGATATACTGCTAGGAGAGGGGGAAGCGCAGTACATCCCGACAGGAGGCATGCTGCCATCCGGAGCCGACGGCATCGTGATGATCGAGCACGTCGAAGAGGTTGGCCAGCTGCTAAATGTGTTTCGCCAGATCGCACCGGGCGAAAACGTCATCAGGGCAGGGGACGACGTGCAAATCGGCGATGTCGTGCTGCGCAAAGGGCATCGGCTGCGCCCGCAAGACCTCGGCGTGCTTGCCGCCATCGGCCACAATGCCGCTCGCGTTTTCCCCCGGCCGGTAGTCGGCATTTTGTCGACAGGAGACGAAGTAGTACCCCCCGACAAAGCGGAACTCGCACCGGGGGAAGTAAGAGATATTAACAGCATTGCCATTGGAGCAGCCGCACAGCAAGCGGGCGCCGAAGTGATCTACGGCGGGATTGTCCACGACGACTATGCGGCATTCCTGCAGCGCGCCCGTGCATTGCTCGAACGAGTCGATTTTTTGCTGCTCTCGGGAGGCAGCTCCGTCGGTACGCGTGATTTTTCCGTACAGATCCTCGAAGCTTTAGGGGAGCCTGGCGTACTTGTTCACGGGGTCAGCACGAAGCCGGGCAAGCCGACTATTATTGCCCGGGCCGAACAAAAACCGGTGATCGGACTGCCCGGGCACCCGGCATCCGCGATGATTATCTTTCAATTGTTCGCTGTACCGATCCTCGAGCGATTGAGCGGCATGACGAATGATGCCCGGGATTTGCGGCTGGATGCGAAAATATCGCGTAATATCGCCTCGGCAGTCGGGCGGTCTGACTACATCAGGGTGAAACTGGAGGAGCGCGAGGATGGTTTGTGGGCAGTTCCTGTGTTCGGAAAATCAGGACTTATCTCGACACTTGTCGAAAGTGACGGTATGGTAGAGATTGCAGCGAATAAAGAAGGGATTCTCGCAGGCGAAAACGTTAAAGTGCAGCTGTTTTCATAAAACGTTGTGAAGCCAATGACAAGCTAGGAGGAGTATCATGCGCAAGATCTACCTGGAAGATACACCGCTATCGGAAGCCCAGGCAGCGCTTTTGCAAAGAGTCCGGTTTCAACCGAAAACGGAAAGAATTCCGACCCAATCGGCGCTTTCCCGGGTCACTGCCGAAGCGATTTTTGCCAAGGTTTCGATGCCGAACTACCACGCTGCGGCGATGGACGGGATTGCCGTCAAGGCGGAGAAAACGCATGGGGCAGATGAACAGCACCCTGTCCGGTTGAAGCTCGGAGAAGATTACGCGATCGTCGATACAGGTGATCCGATTCCCGCGGGGTTCGATGCTGTCATTATGATTGAGCATGTCCATCAGGTGGACGAGCAGACCGTGGAGATAATGGAGGCTGTTCCCCCCTGGCAGCACATCAGGGCGATCGGGGAGGATGTCGTCGCAGGCGATATGATCATTCCGCTGCATCATAAGCTGCGGGCCGTTGATCTGGGGGCCTTGCTGGCGGGAGGCATCGTCACCGTTCCGGTACTGTGCAAACCGAAAGTGGCAATTATTCCGACCGGAACGGAATTGATTGCGCCAAGTGAGACTGTGGCAGAAGGCGAAATCATCGAGTTCAATGGCACTGTTTTTTCCGCGTATTTGCAGGAGTGGGGAGCAGAGCCGATCTATCGGGGCATCGTCCAGGACGATTACGAGCTGATTAAACGCGCCGTACAATCAGCAGTCGAGGAAGCGGATATCGTCATCCTGAATGCCGGATCGTCTGCCGGAACGGAAGATTACACCGTGCACGTCGTCGCTGAGCTGGGCGAAGTGATTACACACGGGGTGGCAACCAGACCAGGAAAACCTGTTGTCGTCGGAATGGTTGAAGACAAGCCTGTCATCGGTCTGCCCGGGTATCCGGTCTCAGCCTACCTGGCTCTGGAGTGGTTCGCGAGACCGCTCGTACACCATTATTATGGCATCAGCGAACCGGAGCGAACGAAAATATCGGCGAAAATCGGCCGCAGAATCGTCTCGGTGATGGGCGCGGAAGATTTTATCCGCGTGAAGCTCGGCTTTATCGACGGACAATTTATCGCCAATCCGCTGACGCGTTCTGCCGGCGTCACGATGTCGATGGTCCAGGCGGACGGATTGTTGCGCATCCCGCCGGGACATTTGGGATACGAGCAAGGGGAGACGGCCGAGATTGAACTGTATCGCTCCGTTGAACAAATACGGCAAACAGTTGTCGTGACAGGCAGTCATGACTTGTCCATCGACGTGCTGAACGCTCTCTTGCGGGCAAACAACCCCAAGCAAAACCTGACTTCTTCACACGTAGGCAGCATGGGAGGAATCCTCGCCGTGCAGAAGGGGGAAGCGCATGCGGCAGGCATTCATTTGTTTGATGAAGAGACAGGCACGTACAACATTCCGTTTCTGGATACGTATATCAAAGAAAAAGCTGTCGTGCTGCTGCAGCTCGTCTACCGGCAACAGGGGTGGATCGTACCGAAAGGCAACCCCAATAGCATCCGGACCGTAGAGGACCTCACGCGTAAGGGCATCACGTACATGAACCGCCAGCGCGGGGCGGGGACGAGGCTGTTGCTTGATTATTTGCTCAAACAAGCCGGTGTCAAGCGCGAGCAACTATATGGCTACTCGCGCGAAGCGATTTCGCACCTGAGTGTTGCCGCTGCTGTGGCAGGCGGTACGGCTGACGTCGGGCTGGGGATTTACTCGGCAGCAAAAGCGTTGGGGCTTGACTTTGTACCAGTCGCGGAGGAACGCTACGACTTGTTGCTGAGCCAGAGCTTTTACCAAAGCGAAGAGGGCGAACAGCTCGTTTCCTTGATCCGTTCCCGTGAATTTGCACATCAGGTCGAATCATTGGGTGGTTATAGCTGCCGTGATTCTGGTACGATACTGTATGAGCGAGTGTTTTAAGCTCGTAACCGATGAAGGAGGGTGGTCACAATGGTAGATGCGATACATGATGCAATGCACCGTCCTCTCCGTGATTTGCGCATTTCCGTAACGGATAAATGCAATTTTCGCTGTACGTATTGCATGCCGGCGGAGATTTTTGGACCTGATTATCCGTTCCTGCCGCAGGCAAAACTGTTAAGCTATGAAGAAATTACCCGCCTGACGCGTATTTTCACGACGCTGGGCGTAAAAAAAATCCGCATTACCGGCGGCGAGCCGCTCATGCGCAGAGATCTCCCGACACTGGTGAAGATGATCAGCCAGGTTGACGGGATCGAGGACATTGCGATGACGACCAACGGCTCTTTGCTGGCACAGCATGCTTTGTCCTTGAAAGAGGCTGGTCTGCACAGAGTGACGGTTAGCCTGGACAGCCTGGATGCCGAGCGTTTTGGGCAAATCAACGGCAGAGGCTTTCCTGTAGCGTCTGTTTTAAAGGGGATCGATGCAGCCGTTCAGGCTGGTCTGAAAGTGAAAATCAACATGGTCGTTCAGCGTGGAGTGAACGATGAGGATATTTTGCCGATGGCGCGGTATTTCCGGGAACGCGGACATATCCTGCGGTTTATCGAATACATGGATGTGGGCAACAGCAACGGCTGGAAGCTCGATCAAGTCGTACCGAGCCGCGAGCTTGTGGAGCGGATTCATGCGGAGATGCCGCTTGAACCGATCGACCCGAATTACTATGGAGAAGTGGCTTCACGTTATCGGTATCAAGGAACCGAGACAGAGATCGGTTTGATCTCTTCTGTCACCCAAGCGTTTTGCTCCACTTGTACACGGGCGCGGCTGTCGGCTGAAGGCCATCTGTACACCTGCCTGTTCGCATCGAGCGGGACGGATTTGCGCGATCCGTTGCGCAGCGGCTTGGGCGATGCTGAACTGGCTGCGATGATTCGCGAGGTCTGGACAAGAAGAGAGGATCGCTACTCGGAGATTCGCTTGAGCCATACACCTGAGCTCGCAGATCGAAAAAAAGTGGAAATGTCCCATATTGGCGGTTAAATTCGTTGGAGGAGCAGAACGATTGTGGAACCTATTATCCGTTTGTTGCAACAAAAGCAGATTGACTATGACGTGCTCGAGCATGAATCACCCATTCGCACAGCAGAAGAAGGAGCGCGTTATTTTGGCATTGAACCGGGGCAAACAGCTCCTGCGTTAATCCTCAAAGCGGACGACGATTATTTGTGTTTGATTATTTCCGGAGATCGCGGCCGTGTGGAAATGGAGCAGCTGGCCCGGCAGCTCTCGCGCAAGCAAGTCAAATTGGCTAGCCCGGCAGACGTTCAGCAGCTGACCGGGTACAAAGTCGGCAGCGTCCCTGTAGTCGGCCTGTCGTTGCCATGTGTTTTGGACCGGTGGTTGCTTCGCTACTCACATGTGTACGGCGGCACGGGAGACCCGCTCTCTACGTTGAAAATTGATCCGCGTGATCTGGAAAAGGCGAATCAGGTGATTGACTGGATTGAGTAAAAGAAGCTAGGGTCGGTCAGTATTGGAATTAGTTAGTGTTTGGCAAAGAGAAAGAATGCACCTCTGGCATAGGCAGTGCAAGTCCCGTCCGCGGGCAGTACTGGTTATTCCAGAGGTGCATTTTGTCGACCGTACTCATGAAATCGGCGAATTCATGGAGCTGTTATTGACAGTCGAATAGGAGTTGCTGGTAAACTGTGTGTAGCGGCTTCCGGTTAGTGATGTGGCCTTTGCCAGGAAAAAGGTGTCTACACTGGTCCATGGCAGAAGGCGACGTGTCGGCAGCTATATGCAGAGAAAGGTAGCGATGAAGATGCAAAAAGCAACGTTTGCTGGAGGGTGTTTCTGGTGCATGGTAACGCCTTTTGAAGAACAACCCGGGATTGAGGGCATCGTCTCCGGATACATAGGCGGCACGTCGGAAAATCCAACCTATGAAGAAGTGAAAGCGGGCACGACAGGACACGTTGAAGCCGTACAGATAACGTTTGATCCCGAACTGTTTCCGTATGAAAAATTGCTGGAGCTGTATTGGCAGCAGATCGACCCAACGGATGAATACGGGCAGTTCCATGATCGCGGGACACAATATCGTACGGCGATTTTTTACCACAACGAACAGCAGCGTGAAATGGCACTTCAATCCAGACATGATCTGGCCGCCAGCGGTCGCTTTACCAAACCGATCGTAACGGAAATCTTGCCGGCAACGCCTTTTTATCCGGCAGAAGACTACCATCAGGATTATCATAAAAAAAATCCGAAGCATTACAAGGAAGACCGGGAAAGGTCTGGACGGGACGAGTTTATCAAACAGCACTGGGATGAAGGATGAAAAAGGAGCCTCCAATCGGGGGCTCCTCTGTCTTTCCTGATAGCGGATGACTGCAAATCGTCCCTATAGAAACCGCGACAGCGTGTGAACAAATTGCTCAAGGTACGCTTGATCCACTTCATCAAACCGGTTTTTTCGCGGGCTGTCTATGTCCAGGACTCCCAGCAGCTGTCCGTTTTTTATAATCGGCACGACGATTTCGGATTGGGATGCGGCATCGCACGCGATATGGCCCGGAAATGCATGCACATCCTCTACGCGAACAGTTGCACGATTACTCGCCGCCGTTCCGCATACTCCTTTTCCAAAGGGAATGCGGACACACGCAGGGAGCCCTTGAAACGGCCCCAAGACCAGCTCATCGCCATCATTGAGATAAAATCCGACCCAGTTTACTTCATCAAAAAATTGATTCAATAGCGCAGCAGCATTCGCCAGATTGGCGATTTGATTCGATTCGCCTTCCAATAGCGCTACGAGCTGTTTGATCACGAGTTCGTAGCGGTCTTGTCTTTCCCCTTGGTATCGTTCGACTTTGAACATGTGTCGGTACCCTCCCAGTGTTTCACTCCCTTCACACTACCACAATACAGGGGGAAGCGGAAGAAGTGAATGGGTGACCAGCTCCAGCAGTCCGGGAAATTCCCCGGCGGTTTTTCGCATTCATGCTGGATTCCCTGCAATGTTTGCAAAGTTAACACATTTTCCGCTGAAAACTAGCCCATCTGAGTCATATTCTGCGTCGTCGTGCAGCGCTATCATGGTGGTAAGTGGTGTGGAGGAGGTGAAACAGATTGTCGGAAGGGGGCAAATACAAGACAAGTCTGCTGCTGATCGCCATCGTGCTGCTGCTTTTGGCTACGGGCTGTCCACCCGCAAAGGCCGGTGCAGCTGAAGCTGATCTGCAAGCACAAATCGACCGGACAGCAGAAGGGCAAACCTTGCATATCGCGGCCGGGACGTATGAAGGACCGCTGCGCATCGACCGTCCGATTCACCTGATAGCTGATGGCGAAGTGGTGCTCGTCCGAACAGACGAACGACCGGCTTTGACCGTAGCAACCAATGGCAGTACGATTGCGGGACTTACACTAGTCGACAGGCAGGAGCAAGCGAAGGAAGCAGTTCTCCTCGTTACAGGTAGCGAGAACAAGCTGCAAGACATCACGGTACAAGCCGCCAATATCGGGGTTCAGCTCAAACAAGCGCACAACAACAAGCTGATAAACATTACCGTGCGATCAAACTTGCCGCAGTCAACGGGGACGAAAACAAAAAAACGGGGGAACGGCATCGATCTGCGAGAATCCAATGGAAATCTCATCACGGGGTGTTTGATCGAACGGATGTTTGACGGCTATTACATCGAGAACAGTGAAGCGACGCATCTGGAAAACAATCAGGTACATGATTCCCGTTACGGCTTTCACCTGATGTACAGCAAAAACAGCCAGCTTGTCGCCAACAAGGGCGAGCGAAATGTGACGGGGGCCATGATGATGACTTCATCCGGCATCCATGCTGTGGACAATCGGTTTGCCAAGCAGGCAGAAAGCGTAAACTCGCAAGGCATTCTGCTCTATGATGTCGCTGATTCACAGATTCAAGGCAATGTTCTGGAGGGCAACCGTGTCGGCATGTACGTCGAATTTGCGAAGAACAACGAGATTGCGGGCAACACATTGAACGGGAACTTCATCGGCATTCAATTGAAGAACGCTCAGGACAACAAGATTTACCGCAATGATTTTTTTTCCAATGTCATCCAGGCACAGGCGAAGGACAGTGTGAACAATGAATTGAATGGTAATTTCTGGGATTCATTCCGCGGGATTGATCTCAAGGGGACGGGAACGAGCGCGATCAGCTACCAGATCAATCCGTTATTTTTCACACTGACAGATGCCACGCCGCCCTTTCAGCTTTTCTTTCATGCCCCAGGCCTGTTGTTTTTGGAAGAGCTGTTGAAGGGCAAAGCCGAGCAAACACTGATCGATATCGCTCCGCTAATGCAGCCAGACCACTCGCCAGCTGTGAATTCAGCTGACAGGCAGGCACAAACAAATACGGGAACGCTTGTGCTCGGTCTGTTGCTGTTGCTTGCAAGTACATCATTACTTTATTTTATGGGGGTTCGCAAACAATGAAAAAATATATTCTCTCTGCTGTAGGAATTGTACTGGCCGGATTGATGGCTGTGGGCTGCGGAAAGGAAATGCCCAAACCGGTTGAAGTGGTTGTTGACGTAGATAAATGTGAAATTTGTAACATGATGATCGGCGATGAAGCGTTTGCCACTGAAATCATCCTGAAGGGCGGAAAAGTGCTGAAGTTCGACGACATCGGCTGTATGTACGATTGGGAAAAGAAAAACGGCACCGAGCAAATCGAAGTGGCTTACGTCCACGACCACGCTTCCAAAGAATGGATCGATGCCAAAGACGCTGCTTTCGTCTACGATAAGACGCTGCAAACGCCGATGGCATATGGCGTGTATTCGTTTAAAAACAAGTCCGACGCAGAGGCGCTTATCGCCCAGCACCAAACGGGCAAACTGCTGACAGCGCAAGAACTGGTTGCGCATGATTGGGAGCGAAACATGGATATGATGAAAAACATGCACATGAACAACAACCACGGGGACGGGGCAGGCAAGAACATGCAGATGGACAACAACCACGGGGACGGGGCAGGCAAGGACATGCAGATGGACAACAACCACGGCGACGCCGGCAAAGGCATGCACATGGATGCGAACAATGAGCAGCCCACTCAACAGGCACAGCACTAAAGGACGTGTTGCGCAATGAATCGAATCGTCATCGCGAAAAGAGAAATCAAGGTCGGTTTTCGCAATCCGTGGGCGTACACGTTTCTTGCCTTGTTTACGCTGTTTAGCCTGGCGCTGATGCTGATTCAATCGCAAAACAGCATGAGCGGCTATACACATACGACGGGGACGATGCTCAATCTCATCCTGTACCTGCTTCCGCTGATGACGTTGCTGCTCGGAGCGTTTTCCGTCACAGCTGAACGGGAGGAGGGGAGCTGGCATTTGCTGTCCACGTATTCGCTCTCAGCCGCCGAGTTCATGCAGGGCAAGTACACGGGTCTGCTGGTCGTCCTGGCGGCAATTGTTGCCTTTGGCTACGGTCTGTCCAGTTGCTTGGGAGTGGTGTTCGGCAATGCGTTCAGCTTGTCTGCACTGGTGTTTTTTCTCGCCTTCTCCCTGCTTTTGATCGCGCTGTTTCTGGGAATTGCCATCCTCGTCGGGGCATTGTGCTCCAACCGATGGCAAGCGTTGACGGTCGGCGTCAGCATCTGGTTTGTGGCTATCCTCGGCTGGCCGACGCTGCTCGTCTCGACGCTGGGCTGGCTTCCGTACGCATGGATCAAACCGGCTCTGGTCGTGCTGACTTTTTGCAATCCGGCCGAGCTCATCCGGTTGTTCATGGTGGTCCAGATGGGCGGCGGGTCCATTCTGGGGCCGGAATACTACCAGTGGGTAGAGTGGATCAAGCAACCGCTCGGTCCTGTCGTCTTCTTTGCGGTTTTGGCCGTCTGGCTGATTCTGGCGCTGAGTGCGGCTACTCTGATCTGGGAGAGGAAGCGGGGAGTATGATGACACATTCGGGATTGGACATACAAGGAGCCAGCAAAGTAATCGGAAAGGAGACGATCGTTCACCCCTTTGATTTGCAGGTGCAACCGGGTGTCGTGCTTGCACTGTGCGGAGGAAACGGAGCGGGGAAGAGCACCATCCTAAGGATGATCGTCGGTCTTCTGCAAGCGACGACTGGCACCATCCAGGTCAACGGCCTCACGTGGGCAAAGGATCGCAAAGCGTATGCCAAGGTGATCGGCTATATGCCGGATCAATATCAGTTCGGCGCTGCCTTGACGGCCAGGGAAACCTTGCGTTTCTTTGCCGCTTTGAAAGGAGTGGGCAATTCGCGAGCAGATGAGCTGTTGCAGCGGGTTGGGCTGGTATCTGCACAGCATAAACCTGTCACGGCGTTTTCCAAAGGTATGCAGCAGCGCCTGTTATTTGCCCAGACACTGCTGGAGCAGCCGCCGTTGCTGATTTTGGATGAACCGACCAATGGCCTGGACCCGTATTGGGCGGAAAATTTTATCGAGCTGGTCCGGGAAGTGAAGCAGGCTGGTCAGTCTGTCGTGTTCTCTACCCATCACTTGCACATCGCCGAAGAAGTAGCCGATGAAGCGGTTTTTCTGAAAAGCGGACGGATCGTCAGTTCCGGATCGATTCGTCACTACCGCGAGATATACGGTTCGTCCGGTTTGAACGGCGCATTCGCCGAGTATTTTATGGAGATTCAGCCGAAATCGATCGACATGGCGCTGCGCTGAACAGATTGAACTGCCCCCCATCGGTAGACAGATACAATGGGGGGGCAGTTCACTGATCAGCGGGCGCATTTTTACTGTCAGAACGTACAATTGAAAACGCGATAAAGGGTGAAAGTGTATGCGAGCAGGCAGCAGATGCTTGGACTTTTGAATCAGATAGGCAACAGGTAAAAGCCGAGGACTGTGAAAGCAACGCTGTTGATAACTGCGCCGAGGGTGAAATCGATGGCTCCTGCTGCCAGCAAAGCTGCCGGAATGCTCGCTTTAAAGGCTTTGGCCAAGGCGGCGGACAAAAATGCGCCGACGCCAAAGGGTGGAACCCGGTAAGGAAACAAACCGAGAACGAAGCCAAGTGAAGTTGCCTGCGTCACCCGCTTCCTTTACAGATACCGCAAATAGATGTAGAGGCTGGAGATGGCAATCGACAGGATCATCAGCGGGAAGCCGATCGCGAGGAAACGGACAAAGGTAATTTTATAGCCTTCCCGTGCCGCCAGTCCGGCGACAATCAGATTGGCGCTGGCGCCGATCAGCGAGCCGTTGCCGCCCAGACAGGCACCGAGTGCCAGACTCCACCACAGCGGTTCCAGATTCGCCACGCCCATATTGCCCATCTCCTGTATCATCGGGATCATCGTGGCGACGAACGGGATGTTATCCAAAAAGGCAGAGGCGATGGCGCTCATCCACAGGATCAGCATGGACGTTGCGGCAACGTTGCCTCCGGTCAGATTCGTCGCCTGCTCGGCAAGTTTGGCGATGACTCCTGTCTCGATCAAGCCGGACACGAGAACGAACAGGCCGACGAAGAAGAAGATTGTCGCCCATTCAACCTTGGTGAATGCTTCTTCCAAATAGTGTTCGCCAGTCAGCAGCAGCAGGAGGAAAGCTCCGGCCAAAGCAACGGTCGCCGATTCGATGTGGACGACCTGATGGATGAAGAACCCGATGATCGTTAAAGCGAGGACGGCAAGCGATTTTTTCAGCAACGGAATGTTTGTCAGCTCAGCTTTTTCATCGAGTGACATCAGCCCGGCTTTCAAGGAGTCATCGGCTTTGATTTGCTTGCGGTAAACGAAGCTGAGCACGGCGATGTTGACCACGAATACGATCGCGGAGATCAGCGTCAGATTGTTGATAAAAGCCATGAAAGAGAGCTCCTTGACGGCGCTGCCGATCATGATGTTCGGAGGATCGCCAATCAGCGTTGCAGTACCGCCGATATTGGCGGCGATGATCTGGCTGATCAAATACGGTATCGGATTTACTTTAAGCTGACGAGTAATGCTGAACGTGACGGGAACCATCAGCAATACCGTTGTTACGTTATCGAGAAAGGCTGATCCGATGGCGGTAATTGACGCGAGCACAAGCAAGATTTTCAGCGGATCCGCCTTGGCTTTCTTGGCTGCCCAGATGGCGATGAAGCGAAAGAGTCCGGTCTCTGCTGTGATGCTGACGATGATCATCATCCCAATCAACAGCCCCAGCGTATTGAAGTCAATGTGGCGAATGGCTGTCTCCTGGTCGACGATGCCCAGCACGACCATCAGCACGCCGCCAATCATGGCGACCGTCGTTCGATGGAGCTTCTCCGAAATAATGAGTGCGTAGACGATAAGAAAAATTCCGATCGCCCAGAAAGCTTGTTGATCCATGAGTCTTCTCCTTTCGAGATGTTCTCTGCAAATAAACGGCGATTGCTGGTCAGCTATACACAGAAAGCCTTCATGTTAGCTTTTCCAAAAAAAGACAAAAAGGAGCCTGCTTTGGCAGGCTCCTCCGTGTTCAACCGTTGTGTAATTGTCTGACATAAGTATAACGCATGTCTACGTCCGGTTTCAAGCACATTTCCTTGCCGGCATAGGCCCACCGGGCAGGATGTCCAGTGTCGTGGAAGGCAGATGGAGCAACTGCAGGATCAGATCGTCGATTGGCTGCACGTGTAATCGTCGCGATCGAGTGCAGTGCGATCGCGACAGTAAAAAACGTGGCTGAGCCACGCGTTTCACGTAAAAAGCCCCGGATTCCCACATGAAGGAGTCCGGGGCTGCAGCGGCGTAAATCCAACCAAGGCTCGCCAAAAGGCTAGGCGCAGCCTGGTTTTCGAATACCGGCAATGAACGGAGGGCAGAGCGGTAGCTGCATTCTCTCATCTTATCTTACTGCTGTTTGCGATATTTCCGGTAAGCGCCATGATTCGTCGGACCTGCAAAGGAGTTGATCGGGAAGGAATAGCGGATTGCTTCCGTAATGAATTCTTTTGCAGTGTAAACGGCGTCTCTGACACTGTTTCCTTTGGCCAATTCGGCAGTGATCGCCGCAGAGTACGTACAGCCCGCACCATGGGTATAGGTCGTATTGAAGCGTTCTGATTCGAGAATTTCAAAGGATTGTCCATCGTACAGCAAATCGATCGCCTGTGGGTGATCCAGCTTTGCTCCGCCTTTGATCAGGACGTATTTCGTGCCGAGGGCATGAATTTTTTTCGCTGCTTCTTTCATTTCGTCAACGGTTTTGATCAGCGGCTGATTGCTTAAAACGGATGCTTCCAATATATTCGGAGTGGTGATCGTCGCTTTTGGGATCAACACTTCACGCAAGCTCACGACCGTTTCCGGATGCATGACATCGTCGACCCCTTTGCACACCATAACCGGGTCGATGACGACATTTTTCAGCTGATACTGTTCAATTTTCCGCGCAGCGAGTTCGATAATCTCACTCGAACCGAGCATCCCCGTTTTCATCGCATCCACGCCGATCCCGGCTACGATCGTCTCGATTTGCGCTTCGACCGTTTCTACGGCTTGCGGAAACACGTTGTGGAACCAGTTGGCATCCTGGGCAACGATGACGGTAAGTGCCGACATGCCGTACACGCCTAGCTCCTGGAAGGTTTTCAAATCGGCTTGCAGACCAGCGCCACCACTGCTGTCAGATCCTGCAATCGTCAAAGCTTTGTTGATCTTCATAGATATTTGCTCCTTAGTACCACGCAGCAGATGTTAAGTCACGCTAAACAATCCTGCTTCCACAAAGACCGCAAGCGGTTACATCCAGTCTGGGAAAAAGGGACAGTCAGCTTCGTTTTTCTTCGAGGTAAGCGAAGCTGCTGCAATTTCTCAGATAAGGCGCGGTTAATTTAGAATTTATACTATCATTGAAGATGAAAACCAATAGACTGTCAATAGCCAGTCAGGATTCGATACGAGGTGGTTTTTGCTGGTATTTCCTGGCCCAATCGACGAGTGCGCGGGATTGAACTTCCTCCTGGTGGCGGATGGAAAACGCGGCACCTGCCGCGCTTGAAGCGAGACTCAGGCGATACGTCGCCAGGCCATTGAGCCGTTGAAACGGATTTTGGTTGTAGCCGCATGATTGGATCCTGTTTTTGCGGACGAACAGCCGGGTTATGTTAAGCCCGCCATACCGCAGCAGCAGCTGATGATCGCTTACAGCCCAGCCGGCATTCCGATGAAGCAGCAAGCCGTGGGCAACCAGCAGCAGGGGAAGCAGCAGGGCGTAGCTGCCGTATGGAACGCGCAAAGCGACGGGTATGCTGATCAACAGACCGATGATCAGCCGGGGGATAACATAGTTTTTCCGCGAGCGTGCCGTCAGCGTGCTACCGATATCCAGCCATTCGAACTGCGGGACATACTCCTGCAGAAATGCAGCCAATTCGCTCTTTGCTACCAAAGGAAAGAGAATGGTCGATTGGCTTTTCTCCATGCCGTAACCGGCGCTGACCACATGTACGGTGACAAGCCCAAACGGTCTGCGCAGCAAATCTTCGACGATGCGGATCGCCTGGATTCTGCTCATGGGAATCGTCACTTGCTTGCGTTCCAATAGGCCGCGGACGATATGCAGCTTGTTGCCGTTTTTGCTGATGGTAAAGCCGGCGTATTTCAATACCGTCCCCAGCACGGCCAGTACCCAAGCCGCGACGAGCACCACGATGATCATCCACATCAACGATTCTTTTTCAAACAACTCCATGACCATCTGAAAGACAGCCGTCTCTTTGAGCCAGTTGTGGACCTGCGAGTATAACGCAAGCAAAAGGGACATCGTTACGCCGATACTGCCTGATGTTGCTCCGAACAGGATCAGTTTGCCCGTCGACAGCTTGCGCTTGGGCTGTTCGGCAGCCACCGGGTAAGCTGCTGAAGATGTGTCAGCGTGAACAGTCGCTTCCGCTGCTGTCGTCGCTCGCCCGCTGTTGACTTGATCAAGCAGCTTCAGCTCGGACTTGATTCGCGCAGCTTCCGCCTTGCTGACGGCGTTCAGGATCGCTTCCGGTTTCTTGCCGCCTGCCGTCTCTACTTGCAGCTTGGCGATCCCGGCGAGCCGATGGAGAATGCCCTCGGTCAGATCGATGCTTTGTATCCGGTCACGGGAAATGAAGATCGTCTTTCGTACAAACAGGCCGTGCTCGACGTGCAGGACACCATCTTCAATCTGGTAAGTAAAGCGATACCAGGTGAAAACGCCCCAGGCGACGAGGAGCACGACAGCGACGATCAACCCGCCGCCAGTCCAGAGCCACTTGCCCACAGAGCTTGGCTCATCGCGAAACACAGTGGTGAACAGAAAGACGAGCAGTGGGTAGATCAAATCCTTGACGGAGCGCAAAATGAAAAAGACGACGGAAAACGGATGCAGCCTCTGCCGTACGTTAGACATCGTCTTCACTCAGCCTTGTCAACAGGGCGATTTGCTGGCGCAGCCGATCTGCCGTATGCTCGGATAAGGCGGGAATCTCATGGCTCCCTGCCGCTGTCGAGAACGTTACGGTAGCCAAGCCGTATTTGCGCAGGATCGGTCCTTGCTTGGTATCGACATGCTGAATGCGCGCCATCGGGATCAATGTACGCTTTTGCACGAACAAACCGTGCTGCAGATCGATTTCATGCTCGTGCACATCGTAGCGCCAGCGGTTCCATCGCAGTGTGGGAACGACGGCAATTTCAAAACAGGATAGGCCGATTCCCAGGATGAGTGCGATATAGACGATCGCAAGCGGCCAATGGAAGCGCTGGACTATATAAACAATTCCGCAGACGATCAGCAAATAAACAAGGGAAGAGATGATCCCTGAAGTCCGCCATGCTTGCAGTGCGCGCGGGTCGATTTTCGTTGAGGGCATGCAACCACCTTCCTGTGTACGTAATAGGGATGAAACCCTGAGCATGAACTGTCTGGAACGGTCATCTATCCCCGTAATTCACGAGCCTAACTGCCGGCTTTTCTTGCAGAAATATGACACACGGACGTACAATGATTGTACATCGACATCGCAAAGGAGCGTTCACTATGCTATTCATTGACAATCAAGGGATTACCGATCCACGTATAAACCTCGCCATTGAAGAGTACGCGTTAAAATATTTGCCTGCTGAAGAGGATTACCTGCTCTTCTACATAAATGAACCTTCTATTATTATTGGCAAAAACCAAAACACACTCGAAGAGATTAACAGTGAATATGTCAAAGCCAATAACATTCACGTCGTCCGCAGACTTTCCGGCGGCGGAGCTGTTTATCATGACCTGGGGAATTTGAACTTCAGTTTTATTACGAAAGACGACGGCAATTCGTTTCACAA
>CAMIVR010000014.1 GCA_946402065.1 uncultured Brevibacillus sp.
TTAGTTGCGCTTATGTCGATAAGAATTTTTATAAATTCTTATCGACCAAAAAAAGCGGGCAACTCGCCTCCTCTGCGAGCTGCCCGCTTTGCATTTTCACGGCAGTACCGCCGGCTTGGTCGCAAACCGGATGTACAAGAGCGGCAGCAACCCGACAATGGTTGCGATGCCAAAAAAGTTATACGTGCTTAAGATTCCCATGTGTTCCATAATGACGCCAGCCAGCATGTTGCAGAACATCGTTCCCAATCCCTGACTGAATGAAGCAAATACGGCCATGGCCGTTACTTGCAGCGCGGACGGTGTGTTTTCGCGGACAAATTGGGCGGCTGCCGTCAGGTAGAACCCGACGGATATCCCCTGAATGAAGAAGGTTGCGATGACCACTGTCGTCGTTGGTGAAGACCCGTACAGAAACCACTGCACTGAAGAGACCAGCACGGCAATGATCAGCGTCATCTCCAGCCCCCAGCGCTTTGTGATGTAGCCGGCGATGCGCATGAAGGGAGCTTCACTCCCGGCGAACAGCAGAAAGGCAAAGCCAACTCCGACAATCGTTCCGCCGATGTGCTGGTAGAACAGTGCAAACCATGTGTTGTGGGCATTGATCGTACCGAAGACGAAGAACGAACTGATCAGAAACAGGAGAAACCGCGGCAGCCGCAAAAGCTGGCCCAATCCGATAAAGAGGTTGCCGCCAATCTGCGTGCGCCCTCCATCGTCGGGAATGCCGCGCAAGAATAATACCGCTACGACACAGGCGATGGCGTGAAAGTAAAAAATCGCGTTGGCGCCCCACGCCTTGACACCCAAGCCAGTCAAATAGACGGCGACGGCATAGCCAATCGCCCCCCACAGGCGGATATTGCCGTACGGAATGGATGTTTTTTGCACAAAGTTCAATGCCAGCGTATCGGAAATGGGCACAATCGCGCATTGAAACAGCGAAAAGACAGTAAACAGCACGATGATCCAGGCGTAGGCGGAAATCATTGTGAAAAACAGGGAAACCACTGCTGCCGCGAGTAATGCCACCAGTAAAATCGGCTTGCGGATGTGAAACTTGTCACATACCATTCCCCATAGCGGTTGGACAAAGATTGAGACAAGCGGTGTGACCGAACTGATCGTGCCGATCTGTGTGCCGGTCAGATGAATCGCTTGATAGTATTGCGTCAACAGCGGCGTGAGCGCTCCGAATGCGTAGAAACTGAATGTGTACAGACCGCCAAAGGCCAGGTAGACACGCTTCTCTTCACTGCGGGGCTGACTCGCCGATAATTCAGACATGATTTTCTTCCCTTCCCCATGCTTGTATCTCTATATGCCAAATAAGCCCCTCAATATACCACGTGATTTCCGGCGCTTTTCAAAATTGCTTCCAGTCCCGCCAGCAATTTTGGCAACTGCCTCTATTTGACAGACGGCAAGATTTTATCCATGTTTACGGTGCGCTTTTTATCCCATGTCTCCGGTTTGGCCTCGTCGTACTGCTCGAGGAAGCTGATCACTTCTTTTGTCAAAGGCGTTGGCGTGGAAGCTCCCGAAGTAACGGCTACTTTTTTCTTGCCCTTCAGCCAGGCCAAATCCAGCTCGGACAAATCGGCAATCCGGTAGGCTGGTACATGTGCGATCTCTTGCGACACCTGTGCCAGTCGATTCGAATTGTTGCTGCGCGGATCGCCGACGACGATGCAGACGTCGGCATCGCCTGCCTGCTCGGCGACAGCTTCCTGGCGCACCTGGGTAGCCAGGCAGATTTCGTTGTGCACCTCTACCTGGGGGTATTTTTGCAGGATCGCATCCATCAGATGCTTGACGTCCCATTGACTCATCGTCGTCTGATTGGTGACGATCAGCTTGTCTGTAGGCACCTGCAAATTGTCCAGCTCCGCCTGTGTCTGCACCAGGTGGACGTGATCCGGAGCGATGCCCACTGCGCCTTCTGGCTCGGGATGTCCTTTTTTGCCGATGTAGATGACGTGATAGCCCTCCGCTACCTTGTCGCGAATCAAATCATGTGTTTTCGTTACGTCCGGGCACGTCGCATCGACGACGGTCAGACCTTTTTCCCGCGCTTTTTTGCGCACTTCCGGCGAAACGCCGTGAGCGGTAAAAATCACCGTACCCTGATTGATTTTATCCAAAAGCGCCAGCCGGTCCTCGCCATCCAGCGTGATAATCCCCTGTTTGGCAAACGAATCGACGACATGCGAATTGTGCACGATCATTCCCAAAATGTGAATGGGTCGCGGCAGATCAAAGTTTTGCGCCGTCTTCAAAGCCAACACCATGGCATCGACGACCCCGTAACAGTAGCCGCGGGGGGAAATTTTAATGACTTCCACCTCTGCCCCTCCTTATTCCCTGTGAAAAACGTCGCGACGCTTTTCCTGATGTGTGAATGCAAACGCTGCGTGGTCTGCGAAACGCTCATGACCGCCTCGCGTTTACAAGCGTTACTCTTAGTATACCTTACTTGATCCCCTGGCTTCGCTTGATTTGGTATACTTGCAAATTGTTGTAGACGATGGTCAACAGAGGTGCGGGCACGTCATGCTGTTTGGCTAGTTCCAGCAGGTAGCCTTGCAGGTGATCCGCTTCTACCGGCAGCCCTTTCTCCATGTCACGCAGCATCGACGCTTTCACTGCGTAGCCCTCGTCCATAAACACCTGCATTTGCCGATCGACTGCGCTGTCTGAGATCGGAGCACCCACTTTGCGCATAATCGCGGCCGCCTCTTCTGCCAGTTGTCTGGTCAAGGCAGCGCCATCCGACGCATCGCGGATCGGCCCGACGGAAGCGTTCATCAGCGTCGTCATCCCGGACAGTGTCGTAATGAACAAATACTTATGCCACATGTCGCGCTGAATGGTCTGGGTGGAGCGGAAGACCGCCTTCGTGCCGGCAAACAGCTCTTCCAGCCTGGCAATCCGCTCAGTGCGCTCTCCCGACCATTCGCCGTACAGCAGATCGTTCATTTTACTCGTATGGACGACGTCGCCTTCCGCATTCAGCGTCGTCTCGATAAAGCACAGGCCGCCCAGTACTTTCTCGCTGCCGAAACGCTGCTTGAGCTGCTCGTGGTGGGCCATCCCGTTCAACAGCGGGATAATCGTCGTCTGCTCGCCGACATAGGGAGTGATCGACTCGATTCCGTCGGCCAAGTTGTACGCCTTCGTCGAAAACAGAATCACGTCAAATGGCCCCGCCGCTTCTCCCGCGACAATCAGCTTGGGCTCGATGTGCAAGTCGCCGTGCACACTATGTATATGCAGTCCGTGCCGTGCCAACTGCTGCTTGCGTTTTTCCCTGACCAGAAAAGTCACGTCTGCTCCCTTTTCGATCAACCGACCGCCAAAGTAGCCGCCGACTGCGCCTGCCCCTAACACCAGCACCTTCATTCCCATTCTCCTCCCACATATACGAATCTGACCATTGTCTTCATTATACTGTTACATCGCATGCTTTTCACTCTGTTTGCGCTTGTCAGAAAAAGTTACCTGCAGCAGGTAGCCGCAGCATGCAGCCAGGGTCTGCTGGAAGAGAATGCCGAGTATGACTGGAACGATCCCGTGCCTGGAAAGGATCCCTGCCGATAAACGGAAAGCGGGCGGCCTGATGCCCCCCGATTTTTGCTGAACCGCTCTGATGCTGGCTATGCGTCTGATCCAATCGCCTGCTCAATCCGGTTGAACCCGTCCTGGGCCATGAGCATCAGCAATTCTTTGTTGATTTGTGCCGCAATCCCCGGTCCCTGGTACGCCATGCCCGTGTAGACTTGCACAAGACTGGCGCCCGCCTTGATTTTCGCGTAGGCATCTTCTCCGGTAAAAATTCCGCCGACGCCGATGATCGGAACCTGCTTGCCCACTTCCTGGAAGATTTCCTTGACCCAGGCCGTGGAACGCTCTGTCAACGGCCGCCCGCTCAATCCGCCTGCCTCATTCGCATGCTGGTGATGCTTGACCGCTTCCCGGGACAACGTCGTATTCGTCGCGATGATCCCCGCCGCTCCCTCTTCGACCGCGGCATGGACGACGTCATGCATCTGCTCGTCCGACATGTCGGGCGCTACCTTGAGCAAAATCGGCTTTGCCTTTGCTCCTTTGGCCTCCAGCTCACGAGCTTTTCCATTGATCGCCTGGAGCAGTTGCCGCAAGCTCTCCGTCTCCTGCAAATCGCGAAGATTCGGTGTATTCGGCGAGCTGATGTTGATGACCAGGTAATCGCCGTACGGGTAAAGCTGTTCGAGACATTTTTTATAATCCTCGGCGGCCTCCTCGTTGGGTGTCACTTTGTTCTTGCCGATGTTGACGCCTACAGGAATGCCCGCCTGCTGATAATTTTTCAGGTGCTGTGCCGCTGCGGCAGCTCCGTGGTTGTTGAAGCCCATGCGATTGATGATGGCCTGGTACTCGCTCAAGCGAAACAAACGCGGCCTCTCATTGCCCGGCTGCGCCAGTGGAGTAAGCGTGCCTACTTCGACGAAGCCAAACCCAAGGGCTTCGAACGCCTGATACACCTCTGCATTTTTGTCGAACCCGGCGGCCAGTCCTACGGGATTGGGAAACGTCAGTCCCCACAGCTTTACTTCCAGCCGATGATCGGCAAATTTGAATATCTGGCGAAGCAGGCTTCTCCCTCCTGGCAGTTGATCGGCGAGGCGCAGCGCGGAAACCGTCCACTCATGCGTCGCCTCCGGGTCCATTGCAAACAGTGCTTTTCTCACCAGTTGGTACACCTTGTCCACTCCTCCGTTTTTTCTGCCTTTGAGCATACCATATTCCCGGGAGAAAAGCATAGATGCAATACCGCCGAATTAGAAAGCTTGGCTACGCTAAGCTGTTTGGCGCAGCCTTAGTTGCGCTTGTAAGGAAAAGGCTGACGCACTGTGAATGTTCACAAAATGCATCAGCCTTATGTGTGAGCCGCTGTTTAGTTTTTCACCATCAGCAGCGAGTCGATGTCATGGTAAGGCAGGTTGTGCGCTTCCGCTACACCCTTGAATGTGATCTTGCCGTCGATGACGTTTACGCCACGAGCGAGCGGACGATTGGCGGCAATCGCTTCGCGGTACCCTTTGTTCGCCAGTTGGACAGCGTAAGGGATTGTCACGTTGGTCAGTGCGAGCGTGGAAGTGCGGGCAACCGCTCCCGGCATGTTGGCGACAGAGTAGTGAATGACGCCATGCTTTTCAAATGTAGGATTGTCGTGTGTCGTGATGCGGTCGATGGTTTCAATCGATCCGCCCTGGTCGATTGCTACGTCGACGATGACAGATCCCGGCGCCATCGATTTCACCATTTCTTCCGTGACGAGGCGAGGGGCACGCGCACCCGGGATCAAGACGGCACCGACCAAAAGGTCAGCCTTTTTCACCGCGTTGGCGATGTTGAAGCTGTTGGAGATAAGCGTTTGCACACGGCCCTGGAAGAGGTCGTCCAGTTGACGCAAGCGGTCGGCACTGATGTCGAGGATCGTGACGTTTGCGCCCAGACCGAGTGCCATTTTCGCTGCATTGGTACCGACGATTCCGCCGCCGACGATAACGACTTCGCCTTTAGGCACGCCTGGTACGCCTGCGAGCAGCACGCCTTTGCCGCCATACGGTTTTTCGAGGAATTGCGCACCGATCTGGATCGACATGCGGCCAGCCACTTCACTCATCGGCGTCAACAGCGGCAGTGCGCCATTGTCGAGCTGGATCGTTTCATAAGCGATGGCGATGACTTTCTTGTCCATCAGGGCACGAGTCAATTCCGGTTCCGGCGCCAGGTGGAGATATGTGAAAAGAACCAAGCCTTCGCGGAAGTGCGCGTATTCGGGAGCAAGCGGCTCCTTTACTTTCATGACCATGTCGGCTGCCCACGCTTCCGCAGCGGTCGGAACGATTTGCGCCCCCACTGCAGCGTAATCAGCGTCTGTAAAGCCGCTGCCCATGCCTGCATTCGTTTCGATCACTACTTTGTGGCCGTTTTGCACAAAGGCAGCTACCCCTGCAGGTGTAATGGCTACGCGGTTTTCATTGTTTTTAATCTCTTTTGGAATTCCCACAAGCATGCTATAGATCCTCCTTTGGATTTACCCTGGTGAGTCGGCTTCTTCTCTCCATTGTACAGCGCTTTCAAATAATTCTCTTTGGGAATTCTATTGATTTTACCATCTGTCTATTTGTGGATTTTCACAAACGGGCTACTTATCCTTTTCTAGCTTATCCAATTTTATATCCAAATACAGCGAGGTTCGCTGATTTTGATCGTCCAGGTTCATCTCGATGATTTCTTCTACGCGTCGCAGCCGGTAGCTGAGCGTGTTGATGTGGATGTGCAGCTTTTGCGCAGTCACATTCACTTTTCCTGCCTGATCGAGAAACGTCTCCAGCGTCTCCAGCAGATTGGTCTGGTTTTCCCGATCGTATTGCTTGAGCTTGCCGATGCGTTCGTTCACGTAGCCTTCCGCATCGCCCCACTTTTTCAATTGCAGCAAAAAGCGATAGATGCCCAATTCGTGGAACCCCTGAATCTTGCTCGTCTCCACGGGAAACAGGCGCTTGACCTGCATCACCTGCAGCGCCTCCCGGTAGCTCTTGACGATGTCCAGATACGCCGTGTAGGGCTGCCCGTATCCGGCGACAACCTGTCCATTCTCGACATGGTCGACTAATTTGTCCAGCGATTCGCTGAAGAATTGGCCGGCCAGGTAAGACAGGGACGACTTTTCCTTCGCTTTTGCAGCAGTCGCCGGCCGGCCCATCAGCAGAATCAACTGCGAGCCGTCCAGCACCCAGAGCAGCTTGTCGCGCATCAGCAGAGGGTACAAGTACTGTTCCAGATTGGGGCCGGCCGCTTCGATGATGCAGATCAAATACGGCGAGGGCAGAGTCATTTGCAGCGCCTGCGCTTTCCGCTTGATCGACGCTTCGCTCGTGTGGTTGCCGAGCAGCAGCTCCCAAAAAAACTCTTTGCGCCGCTGCTCCTCCGCCTTGCGCTTCCCCTGCCGCTGAACGAGCAGCGGAACAGCCGCTCTAGCCGCTTGCTTGAGAATGTCGTCTGCTTCCGTGGTGATCGGCTGATTTACTTCCTGCGCCCAAATGTATCCGAGCACCTCCACGCCTTTGCGTATCGCAATGGCTACCCGCTTGCCCAGCCCCACTTCGTCCTTGGGAGCAATATGCACAGGGTCATCCTGGGTCAGGAGCATTTGGAAGACGCCGTCTTTCCACAGACGGGTCAGCACCTTTTCCGGGACCCTCCTGCCCATGATCGTCGACCAACGGGCTTGGTCCGTACTGTCGCCATGCAAGCTGTAGGCGATCAGCTTGTGGTCGGAATCTTCTATGGTAATCGGATTTTGCAACAGGTCGGCTATGACATCGGCCAGTTCATCGACATCTGCGTGTTGGAATTGCTGAAAGTAGTCAGGTTGAGTCGTCATGATTCACCTTCTTCACCGTTAAGGATTTTGCAAAATCCTCAGTTAGCAGACTTTTTCCTTATATTATAGAGGAAAATCGTGAAAAGATGAAAATGTTCAGCAAAAATTCCGGGCTCTCCGCTACATGTTGTCAGCTTTTTCCAACTTGATCACAGAAGCTACACTGCTCTTGCTCTCCAGCCCTTTGCTCTGTTCCCATAAATGCTGGCCGCGATGGAAAAACGGAAAGGCCAGAAACCCGAGCAGCATGAGGATGGCAAAAATGACCGGCCCCTGCCCAAAGCCCAATGTATGGAGCAAAATACCGCCAATCCAGGCACAGACGCTCTGCCCGATAAACGCAAAGCCGCTGGCTCCGTAATAAGCACCGCGCAAATGGTCGGGGGCAATCTCTCCAATCAGCACATCGCCAATCACGAAGCACAGAATCTCCCCGATGGTAAATACGACCATCGCCAGGGCGAGCAGCACCGTGTTGGAAAAAATCCCAAACCCGAACAGACCGAGTCCGAAAAACAGGCATCCCGCTTTGAGGGAAGTCAACGAAGAGAAGCGTTTCATCAACTTCGCCAGCGGATACTGGAAGACGAGCACAGACAGCGTATTGATCACAAACAGAAACGAGTACGTTTCCACCCGATCGTGCCCGATGTACTGCGACAACGTAGTGTCCAGATGCGAGTAGGCACCCGCGACGAATATGTTGCCCAGCAAAAAGTAGAGAAACACTTTATCCGTAAATACGATCCGCACGATTTGTCTCATCGCGACGGAACCAGAACGTTCATGCAGCACGTTCTTGAAGATCGCCATAAAACACACCAGCACTACAGCATACAAGGCAAAAATAGCTGCACTGGTGAAAAACGGCAACAGCGAGGACGTGCCCCCTGCCCCAAGCTTCAGCCCGATTAACGGTCCGATCGCTCCGCCGATATTGATCGCGAAGTACCTCGCATTAAAGGCGTCGGCCCGGCGCTCGGCAGGCGTGACATCTGCCAGCAAAGCTCGCGAAGTCGGTTCAAAAACACTTCGGCAGAGACCATTTAGCGCGCTCAACAGGAAAAACAGCCACGTCGCATCCGCATACGCGAACCCGATGAGAGTCACGCTCCATACAGCCATCGCCCCGATCATCACCGGGTATCGGCCAAAACGGTCAGACAAGGCTCCGCCAAAAAAGCTGCTCATCGTCCCAACCAGCAGGCTCGCTGCTAAAATCGCCCCGACAGTGGCCGGATCAATGCCCCTTCCTTTGCCCAGATAAATCCCCAAAAACGGTATCGTCATAAAAAAGCCGGTGCGGGAGAGAAAGGTGCCGATAATGACACCCCAAGCGACCGGATGAAATCCCGTCAGGCTGCCCAGCTTTTTGAAAAAATGGCCCATGCTCATCATCCCCGTTTGCTCTATATATTCTTGATCCATTCCGTTGAATGATTATTCCTATTCACAGTATAGCTGCCAAAAAGGAGATGAAAAGTGTATGATTAATAGGAAGCAGTTCACCTTTTATTTCGGAAAGGGGATTCCGATGCTTGCTGTTTTGCATTTTTTAGAGCTTCGTTCCTTTTTCACCGACCAGAAAGTGGAGGTACCTTTTCCCGTTACAGTCGAAAAACTAAGCGACATATGGCACTGTACCCCCAGATACGCCAAGCTGATCACCCGCAAGCTCTCTGAGCTCGGCTGGATTTCTTGGCAAGCCGGACGCGGACGCGGCCACACATCCAAGCTGACGCTATTGGCTGACGCAGATGAGCTTCTCGTGTCGGAAGCAAAAACCAAGATGGAACTGGGCGAGATGAAAGAAGCGATGGAGCTGATGAACCGCTTCGGTGGAGCCACCGCCAAGAGCTTTTTTTTGGACTGGCTGTCAGAAGGGATGGGCTTCTCGACCCAGGTCGTTTCCGACAAGCTCCATGACACGCTGCGGTTTCCCGTCTACCGCTCGATCGTTACGCTCGATCCGTGCTGCGCCTATTACGCTTTTGACACGCACATCGTCAGCCAAGTGTTCAACACGCTCGTGACCTACGACCAGGAAAGCCGGAAGATCGTGCCCTGCATCGCCCATTCGTGGGAAAGCAGCAGCGACGCCCGGGACTGGACGTTTCATTTGAAGAAAAACGTCATGTTCCATCACGGCCGCGAGCTGACTGCACTAGACGTCGTCTTCTCGCTGGATCGACTGCGCCTGCATCCGGAGCGCTTTGAACCTTCCTGGATGCTTCAAGACATTGAACATCTGGAAGCGATTGACCATAAAACCGTCCGCGTCCGCCTGAAAAAATCGAATTACTTGCTCCTGAATTTTTTAAGCACCGTACCGGCCAGCATCGTTCCGGAGGAGCTCGTTCGCAAGAGCGAAGCGGATTTTGCCAGACAGCCGATCGGCACGGGGCCCTTTCGCATCGCACAGCTCAACGAACGAATCTGCGTGCTGGAGGCATTTACGGCGCACTTTCAAGGAAGGCCGCACCTCGATCGGGTCGAAGTGCTCATTTTTCCCGAAATGGAGCTGGGCAGCTTGAAGGAGCCGGACTGGATGTCTGTCATGACCTCCTACGGGCACACCTCCAAAGATCAGCGAGACGCCGTACTGCAGGCCAACGGTGAATGGACAAGTATGGAGACGCTGTTCTCCTGCAGCAATCTGCTCGTCTTCAACCAGTGGAAAACCGGACCGCAAAACCATCCCGCCTTCCGCGAAGCGCTTCATCACATCATCGACCGGGAGCAGATGGTTGCGGATCTGGGGGGCGACCGGATTTATCCGGCGTACGGGTTCCGGCCCCGTCCTCCCTATGCCGAAGCGATTGCGGCGGCCCGTTCACACAGTCGCGACGATATTTTGGCACTGCTGGCGGCAAGCGGATACAGCGGGGAACCGTTTCACCTGGTCACGACCACTTACCACGAAGCTGATGCTCAGTGGATTCGCGAGCGCTGCGAGGCGTTCGGCGTCCACGTCGAGGTCAGCGTAAAAGAGCCGTATGAGCTGGCCGACCACCTGTCGTCCTTGGCCGACGGTCAGTTGTTCGGAAATATTTTCAACAACAACGAAGCGTGCGAACTGGAGATGTACCTGCAAAAAAATTACTTCTGGTCCGCTTTTGACAAGCAAACGGCAGAAGAAGTCAAACGCGCTGCCGAATCGATTATTCGCGAGCCCGACGAGCAGGAGCGGCAACGCAAACTGGCTCGGCTGGAAGACTTGATGAGGCAGACGCATTCGATCCTCTACCTCGTCCACAAGAAGAGCAACACGTCGTTTCACAAATCTGTACGCGGCGTAACCATTAATGCTTTCGGTTGGCTCGACTTCCACAAAATCTGGTTTCATCCGTTCGTCTTGAATTGAGTTCCGGCTTCCTCGGACCCCATTCGCGAGCTTTACAGATCAGGTATACACATCACGAACGAGTAACAGGAATCTGAAAAAAACGAGGGATTGCGGCATGAATAAAACGGACCGGCTGCTGGCGATCGTGCTGGAGCTTCAGCGCAAAGGCATGCAGCGTGCGGAAGATTTGGCGGCGACGTTTGAGACGAGCGTCAGAACGATATACCGGGATGTGCAAGCCCTGTGTGAAGCCGGTGTGCCGATCATCGGCGCTCCCGGGCAAGGCTATTCCCTGGTCGAAGGGTATTTTTTGCCGCCGGTCAGCTTTACGGTCGAGGAGGCGGTTACGCTGCTGATCGGCACTGAATTCGTCGCCCAGCGGTTTGATGCAGAATATATGAAAAAGGCAGAAGCCTCCCGCAGCAAAATTGAAGCGATCTTGCCGCCGCCGATCCGGGCAGAGGTGGCCCGCGTACAAAATACGATGAAGCTGCTAGCCTTCCGCGATGCCGCGAAGGACGAAAAGGAATCGACAACGCTGCGGCTGATCAGGCGGGCACTGTTAGAAGGGCGCAAGGTGCAATTCCACTACGCCAAACGGGCCCCGGACAAAGACGGAAATCGGAATAGCTTTCGCTCGGCGGCTCCCTACGGGCTTGTGTTTACCAGTGGACGGTGGATGCTTTTGGCTCATTGCGATTTGCGCCAGAGCCTGCGGCACTTTCGTTTGTCGCGCATGAGCGATGTGTCCCTTCTCGATGAAACGTATCGGCTCCCCGCGGATTTCAATTTATTGGACTACCGTCCGCCCGACGATCGCAATGCCTCTGTCCGTCTGCTGCTGCAGCCGCAAATGGCAGATCTCGTTCTGGAGTCCTTCCACTTCTACCTCGAGGCCACAGAGGTAACCGATGCTGGCATCATTGCCACACTGCGCGTACGTCAGCCGGAAGAAGTGCTGCAAGCGGTGCTCGGCTGGGGTGCAGAGATACTCGTGCTGGAACCGGAATCACTGATCGAACGGGTGCGGGAAGAGGCCGAAAAAATAATCAAACGCTACTGACATACTGTTGTCAGTAGCGTTTTCGTATACTGATATCAACCAGAACGCGAAAGGATGAAAAACAATGAACCCCAATCAATCATTTGCACATTTTGAAGCACTTGTCGATCACTACCGCGAGCAATTAAACGGCTACAGCATGGAGCAGCTCACATACAAGCCCAACGAAGACGAATGGTCGCTCGGGCAAATGTACATCCACCTGATTGGCTCCAGCCTCTTCATGCATTTGCGCAATGTGGAGCTGTGCAAGGATGCGTCTGATCCTGCGGTCGCGATCGGCGGCAAAAAAACCGAAGACGGCGAGTTTGTCTTTCGCAACGGCGGTTTTCCGCCCATCCGCATCAAAGTTCCGCCATCACCGCAATACACGCCCGCTCAACCGGAGAGCAAAGATGCAATCTATCAGGGCTTGAACACGGTCGTCGAAAAACGCAAAGCCATGGAAGCTACCCTTGACGGGATTCCGTCGAGCCATACTGTCGCCCATCCGCGCCTCGGAGCATTAACAGCAAAGGAATGGTTTGCCTTACTCGAGATGCACTACCGGCACCACCTGCTTCAATTGGAGCGCCTGCAGCAACAATTGGCGTCTCTTGCATAGCTGTCGGTTGAGAAGACAGATAAAAAAACAGACAGAGGATTACGTGCTGTATTTGTCCTCATGAGCAGCTGACGTGTAGAACCGCCAAAGTTTCATCCATACTAAAACTCCAGCCTGCCAAGCGGCGGTCACTCCCCTCATTGTGTCACAAAAACGGAGCTTGACCGCTTGCAGCCGCTGGAGTTTTTAAGCTGTTCCCTTACGCTGTCACACTCATGCCCAACGTGATATCGCGTCGAGGATCCGCTCTTTCTGAAACGGTTTGATAATAAAGTCCTTCGCTCCTGTCTTCATCGCTTCCAAAACCATCTGCCGCTGTCCCAAGGCTGAGCACATGAGGATTCGTGCTTCCGGATCGAATGCGATAATTTCCCGAACGGCGTCAATCCCTTGCATTTCCGGCATGGTTATGTCCATCGTAACGATATCCGGGCGCAATTTTTTGTATTTTTCAATGGCTTCAATGCCATTTGTCGCCTCGCCGCAAACCTCATGAACCCCTTCTAGCATTTGCGTCAACATATGTCTCATAAAAGTTGCGTCGTCAACAATCAAAATACGGGCCACTTTCATTCCCCCTAACCACTCTTTGCACGTCTACATAGTATACTTTTACAAATATTGCTGCGATTGTCTATTGAATTATCTTGCAAACCAAGTAAAATCATTTTTCCGAGGAATGCGACCAGGTTGAAAATCTCGGGTTTCCTGATGTACCTGTATGAACTGTTGCCATTCCATTTACAGGTTGCCGATGGCTGTCCCGCTGCGGAAATTATACAGAAGGCATTACCCATGACTCGATACAAATTGAAAAGCGTCGTCGTCTACCGCAACGACGTGTTTTGCCGGCCCCTCTCTGCCCATTGCGAAAAACTGTCTACTGTTACCTTGTGGAGTTGAAAGCGAAAGCTGCAGTGTTTTGCAAATGAAACTCGTTGGAAGCATAAAAAAGATGTCCGGCAGGAATTTTCTCCTGGCTGGACATCCTTTTTCGCCCTCGAAGCTCGCCATTATTTATAGTAGGAAGTGGTAAGCGGAACCATGTAACCGGCATCGCCGTTCAGGTTTTCAAAATAGATGTAGACGGAATCGACTCCGGCGATATCCACTTCAATCGTCTTCATTCCGTCAGAGAGAGCGACTGTATCGGTTTTTAGGATCGCTTTCGTATCAGAATCTTCTATTTTAATCTTTCCGATATCTTTCCCGATGGCAGCAATTTGCAAATAGAGCTTTTTGTATTTCTTTTTCGGTTCCAGAATGAAGCTGCCGACGCGTAATTCAGCCCGTACATCGTACAGGACCTCGCCGTAGTCTTTTCCGTTATAGACAGTCATTTTTTTGTCTTTCGAGTAATCGCTGTTCGTAAATTTCTCATTTAAAATGGGTACACCTTCACTTCTTTCACCGATGAAGACCGTATTCGTCTTCGGATCAAAATCGACCGGGACATTCAGTGCTGTAGAAACCGATCTGACCGGCAAATACGTAGAGCCTTTGTATGTAATCGGGAGCAGCGGGTTGCCCTGGGCATCTTTCAGTTGAAGCGGTTGCCCGTTTACACTTACTTTCATATCGCCGTTTAGATACGCTTTGATTTCTTGCAAATTGGAGCCCGCATACACCCCCATTGTCGTCCCAAACAGCAATGCGCCCCCCACCAAAGCAGATACTACTTTTTTTTGCATCATACAGCCTCCTCATCCTATTCCTATCCGAATTATTTGGGTTATGCTCTGATCATAATCGAGCAGTATATGACAATCATAAGCGAATGTACTTTTTCGGTAAATAACCCCATCAAAAAACAGTCTAATTGTCATGGGACTTGTACCAGCAAATTGCTTTTTGGGTCCCGCCATCACAAAGGAGGTAAACAAGTAAAAAAGCACCTGCTAGGGTGCTTCTTCTGTAATGAACCCGACATGGGCAGCTCTTTCCGCTGCAAAACCTTCTCGGACTTGCGGGTCTGGTGTTTGTGGATGCGGTGTAGTCTCGATGATTTCCGGTGAATTGGTATGGGTTACTTCATCGGGAATATCGACCTGTGGGATCTCGATGATGTCTCTTTCCATCTGCTACCTCCATTTGTACCGACGTAGTCGTTCTTATCGTTTCATTCCGGCGGCTTCCTTATTCGTTTTCGGCTCTTTTTGCTGCCCTACATCTTCCCTTTTAGAATGGGGGATACTTGTAAAGGCAGCAGCACAGTGCCATATTCGACAAGTTTGCAAGGAGGTTCTAGCAATGCACACACGTCAACATCTCATCTCACAGCATCAGGAGTTGGCCCACTCTCATCGGCAGCATGCACACACTCACTATTCACAAGCGCAGGCCCACCACCACCAGGCACTGTATCACCATCAGCAAGCGCAATTTCATCACAACCAGGCGATGGCTCATGCCAGCGGCGTAGGAGCTGCCGTACAGACTCCGTATGACGAGCGGCATACCGCTTACCACAATCAGGTATCACCGGTTGCGCTCGTCTACCACGGTTCGGTATCGCCGCAGGCCATGTCCTCGCTGCATCAGTTCCATCATCCGTACACGGCCAACCGGCACTACTCCAGCCCAGCTTCCACTTCACTCGCTCCACATGCGGCACATGCTACGGAAAACCGGAACGCAATGATGTAGCGCGTTAAAACCGGTCCAGCCCAAGCCAATGACGGCTTGGGCTTATTGATTGACGTCTCGAGCGATCCCGCCGCTAGCCGAGGGATTTCCTTACTGGTCGACTCATTCGATTTCTGCTATTGTAGAATTTGAATGTCGCTGATAAAGGAATGTTGCTCAGATGAAAAAGAAAAACCTCGTCTTGCTCCTGATCATTTTATCGGTCGTCGCCAACGGATGCGGCACCGCCTTGCAAAGCAGATTGGAGTACGCGAGCATTGTCGGTTTTGTGATGGGTGTGATCTTCTTAATTGCCGCCGTAGTTGTCGGCGTATGGAATCGCACCGAATGAGGGCTGTCGTCTAGCGCAAGTGGCGATCGCCATTTAACCAGTCAAACATTTTACAGGTGTACGTTTTGATTTCTTCACTGTCAAACAGGTGGCCTGCTCCCTCAGCCAACCACAGCTCGTAGGGCTTCCCGTTGGATTCCAGTGCATCTGTCAACCGCTTGGCATGCGTCACACTGACATTCTCGTCTTCCGTGCCGTGAATGATGAGGACCGGACAAGCAATTTCCCCTGCCCGCAAGTACGGTGAACGCTCCAGATAGGCTTCCCGTTGTTTGACCGGATGACCGATCAGCCGCTTGAGCATGCGGCGCAAGTCCACACGCTCCTCATACGTGAGCAGCATGTCGCTGACGCCGCTCCAGACCACACAAGCCTGCAGACCGCGGCACTCGATTGCCGCCAACAGCGCCATGACCGCTCCACGGGAAAAACCGTACACGCTGATTTTTTCACGGTCGACGTTGGGCATTTGCCGCAGCAGCTCATAAGCGGCAAAGACATCATGACGATCAGCCCCGCCGAACTCGTCGCGCCCTTCCCCTCCCTCATTTCCCCGATAATGCGGGGCCAGCACGACGTAACCGAATGCAGCCATTTGCGAAATCCGCTCAGGCCGAACCTTGCCAATGCCCCGATTCCCTCCGCGACAGTAAAGCAAAGCAGGTAGAGGCTTTCCCACCTCCGTCGTTTCCGGTACTGCCAGCAGAGCCTTCACCCGAAGCCCTTCACTCAAATATGTAACGGTAGATAGCGATACCCCTGCCTGAACAGACGGCATTTCTTGCACTTCGATGCGAATCACCTGCTTCATTCTGTTTTGTAAGTAAGAACAATGGAATCCCAAACACTTCTGGCTTAGTATTCGCTGAAACTTGTCGGCCAACCGCCGCGAACCTTGACAGCAAAAAGAAGGAGAACCGCAGTCAGTTCCCCTTCTTTATCATATAAATATCTGGCCTAGTAGCCGCGTTTCGCTTGTTTTTTGTTAATGGTAGCCAAGTTTTCTTCACTGTGCTTTAACCACTTTTTCAGCTTATCTTCAAAAGAGGCTGGATGGCTGTCCCGTTTGTCTTGACCTCTGCGATCGCCACCACGATTTCCACCACCGCGACGCTCTTCTGTCGCCTCACGTTCCGGCGCCGGCAGGGCAGCACGAACCGAAAGCGAGATTTTTCCTGCATCATCAATCGAGAGTACTTTCACTTTTACTGGGGCTCCCACGGTAAAGTGATCATTAATATCCTTTACAAATCCGTTCGCCACTTGGGAAATATGCACTAAACCTTGCTGTGTGTCGCTTACAGCCACAAACATCCCAAACGGTTTAATTGCAGTTACTTTTCCCTCGATGATGCTTCCCACTTGTACTGCCATTCAGTTTGCACTCCTTTTTCCTTTTCGCAAAAGTATCAAGAACCTATACTAAGGCTCATTCTCCAAGTATAGCAGAAAATCCTTTTTTCTGAAAAGCCCAATCTGATGAAGTTGCTACTTCTCCACCAAATTTGCAGAGGAAAGGTAAATCTGGTAAGCATCGCTGGCCATAATGACCTCTTCGTTCGTCGGAATGACCATGACTTTGACCGGAGAGTAAGAGCTGGAAATAAACCCCTCGCCGCGATTGTTGCGATTGGCTTCCTGATCGAGGATGACGCCGGCAAACTCAAGTCCTGCGCAAATCAACTGGCGGACTTTTGCATTATTCTCCCCGACTCCGGCCGTAAAAATAATGCCGTCGACGCCATTGAGCCGGGCGAGGTACAATCCGATATGCTTGTGCAGATTCGTCGTAAACATATCCAGCGCCAGCTTGCAGCGAGCATTGCCCTCTTCAGCCGCCTGCATGACCTCGCGCAAATCGCTGGACAGGCCGGAAATGCCGAGCAGTCCGCTCTTTTTGTTCAGGATATCGATCGCGGCGGATGTATTGATTTGTTCAATCTCTTCAATGTACGGAATGATCGCCGGATCGATGTTTCCGCTGCGGGTGCCCATCGTCAGCCCGGCCAGCGGTGTCATTCCCATCGACGTATCCAAAGATTCCCCATTTCGTATGGCTGTAACGCTGACGCCGCTGCCGATATGACAGCTGATCAGGCGCAGCTTTTCCTTGGGGACGCCCATAAGCTTCTCGGCCCGCTGCATCACATAACGGTGAGAACTGCCGTGGAAGCCGTATTTGCGAATCCCGTATTGTTCGTAGTATTCGTACGGCAGCGCGTACAGATAAGAGGATGGCGGCATCGATTGATGAAAGGCCGTATCAAAAACCGCCACGTGCAGCGCGTCCGGAAGCGCACGCTCGGCCAGCTCGATGCCCATCAGATTAATCGGGTTGTGCAGCGGCGCAAACTTGGCCAACTGCCCGATTGTTGCCATGACTGAATCATTTATTTTCACGGACTCTTTGAACGCTTCTCCCCCGTGGACGACACGATGCGCGACAATGGAAATGTCGTATGCAGACAGCTTGGCCAAAATCGCTTCGATCTCCGACTCATACGCTGACTTGGCAATTTCCTGCACACAGTCGGAGATGAGCAATTTCTTTCCGGGCATTTCATACAGCTTGTATTTGACTGACGAACTGCCGCAGTTCAGCACGAGCACCCGCTGCTTTTCCTGGAGGCGAATGCTTTGGTAGCTGGTCACATCGAAAGCCGGGGCGAGCACCTCTACCTCCATCCCTGTCTTCAACCCGGAGGCATTCGCTTCGTCTGTGTCAATGTGAAACTCAAGCCGGTAATCCTTGTGAACCCGACATAAAACGTTTTCCAAAATCAACGAACGCGCTCCGCCAACCTCCACGGAGACGAGCTGCTTGTCGCGAACGCCAAAGCGTTTGGCGTCTTCTAGCGAAAAGTGTATATGACGAAAAGCGATGATCACGCCGCGTTCGATCGTCACTTGGCCGTTCGGACCGACAAGCGTAAGCCCGGCACTGCCAGCCAAGTCGCCGGAATCGCGAATGGGCGGATCGACGCCGAGCAGATAGCTGTCTGTGCGGGAAATCTCCACCTGCGTCAGTTTGCGCGCCGGCCCGAGAATCCGGACATTGGCGATTTTGCCCTTGGGGCCAATCAACGTAACTGTTTCCGTAGCGGCATACTGTCCGACCTGCTTTAAATCCTTCAGCTTTTGCAGTTGATAACCAGTGCCGAACAACATTTCCAGGTGCTCGGGACTGAGATGAACGTGCCGATTCGAAACGCCTACAGGCACTTTCATGTGAATTCACTTCCATTTCCGCTTTTTTTCACGCGTGCCGCCCCGTCTAAGGCTCCATAAAGCAAGAATTGCCATGACGAGGAAGACGCCTGTACTATCCAGAATCACATCGGTCAGCATCCCCGTGCGCCCTGGCGTATATGTTTGATGCCATTCATCCAAGACAGCCAAAAAGACCGTCAGCAGCCCACTCCACGGAATGGCCGCACTCGGCCGCGCCCAACGCCTGATGACCAAGTAAAACAGCAAGGTAATGAAGGAAAAAGTCAGAAAGTGGGTCGCCTTGCGAATAAAAAATTCGACAAATCCAGCCGTTCCGTTTTCATTTATACTAATTTCCTTTTTTCCGTATGTAAACGAGAAATCTCCTACCAGCTTGGCAACGGCCTTGAGATTCACCCACTTGGCAATGGTGCCGCGCAAATCCTGCTCCTGATACGACTGGGAGGATGCGAAGAACAAGCCTGCCAGTACCAGCGCAAGCAGTATGACGAAGAAGATAGCGTTTTTTTTCACAAATTCCCCCCTCACCTGGCCATTGTCTAGTATACCACTATTCTGATGGTCCGGCAGTGGTTAGTAATGAAGCGCCAAACAATACTCAAAAAAAGCGCTGATCAATGTCGATCAGCACTGTTATCACCACGTTATCACGAGAGCGGGCGAAAATCGTCTGTGGTCAGCTCCCGCTCCCGCTCGTACCGGCGTGTGTCGCCATTCTGGCTCTCGCCGGCAGCCTCCGCTGCCGCACGGCTTGCTTTTTGTTTCTTTTGCCATTCCCGCCAGTCCCGCCGGCGGATCCGCTGATTCACCCACCAAGCGGTCAGTTGCTGGCGAATACGTACACCGCTTATGGCCGACGAAGTCAACCGCGTGTAGACCAGCGCCCAGTACATGCCGGGTACAAGAGCGTACAAGCTCCAGGCGATCACGAGCAGGCCTGGCAACAGCACGACGGCAAACGAAGCCTGTACGCCTACACCGGCCAAGCGCAGGCCGACCACCGGCAGCAGGCCGACAGCCAAAGCGAGCAAAAGTGCGGTCACTACGGGCAGGTGCATTTTGCTGCCGGTCAACACGCCTTGCCACAAGGACCTCTCCGTCTGCTCTTCTTCCTGCGGGGCTTCCATGGTGCGGATCATCGCCATCGCCTGCTGCATCACTACTCCGGCGATGGCAAAAAGGGCAAAGAAGGCCATAACATTTAGCGGACGATCGAACAAGAGCAGGCCCATCATGAGCGCAAAGCCTGTTAACGGCAGCAGCAGTACAGATATCCAGCCGTAGTGTGCTCTCCGCGTCAAGAACAGACTGAGAAGGATAAAACAAAGGAGGCTAAGGCCACTGACCATTGTTCGCGCAGTCAGATCGTGCTTTTCGACCCGCTCTTTTTCCTGCTTGCGAATCTCTTCACCGGACAAGATCGAGTAGCCTTGCGGAATCGAAATCTTCTCCTCCATCATGGTCGGCAGGAAGTACGAGAAGCCTTCGATCCGGCTTGGATCAGAAATCGCGCTGCTGACTTTGATCGCGTACATGCCATCTTCGCGCATGTACGCAGGCGGTTCCTCGACCAGCTTCCAGTCGACCAGCTCCCCCAGGCTGACAGTGCCTTTAGGCGTGCGGATGAGCAGATTTTTGACCTGATCGGGATGGTCGAGCAGTGTCTCGGGATACCGGGTGACGATGGGCAGTGCCTGTTCATTCCACCGGACGCTGCCGACGACATGATCGCCCAGGTAGTTGTCCAATTGATTTTTGATCGTTGCTTCCGTTACGTGGTAACGAGCCAGCATCGCTTGCTTGGGAACGAGGTGAATGTAGGGGGTCCCTTCATGGTAGTTCACCCTGATGTCCGTGAGCAGTCGATTGCCTTTCTTATCCTGAATGCGGGTCGTGCGGAGAAAGTCGCCGATTTCGTTGGCAATTTCCTTCACCTTCTTCAGCGCGACGCCTTTTACGGTGAATTCCAGACGCGTTCCCGCGCTGTCTCCGACGACCAGGTTGAACGGGTCGGTGTGCGGAATATCTGACAGGATCGCTTTGATCGCTTTCTCGTACTTGGTTTCGCTCAGAATGCGATCGGCCCGATCCTTTTTCTTCACGGTAAATGTCAGCCGCTCCTTCGCTACCGATGCGTACAGCTCCTGAATGTCGGCAACGCTGCGCAGCTTCTCTTCTGTGTATCTGCCCGCCTTCATCGCATCCGCAAGCGTACTTCCCTTGATCATCGGCAGCGAGATCGTCGAGATGTCGCCATCAAGTTTGAGGAATGGATCGACAAGGATAAACGAGCGGAGAAAAAAGAACGCAGCCGCTACGATCGCCAGCGTAACGCCATACGGGAGAAGCTTGGCCCTCAGCCAGCGCTGCCGGCGGTTTTCCAGCCATGCCGCCACCCGGTTTGGCCCTGTCCGCTCTGCATCCTTAGCAGCGCTGCTCCCTGGCGACGCACTGAGCCAACTCGTCGCCAGTGTCGGAAGCAAAAATCCGTACACGAGAATCATCCCGACGATCCCGATTAAAAATACCGGAAAAGCGCCATACACAACGGGAATATCCGTTGAATTCAAAAAGTCCGTAAAGACGAGTACCGTCAACAGCGACAGCAGTGCCACCGCCGGCAGGAGCAGCGGCATTGCGTACGCCCGCGTCACCCGGTCTACGCTCAGCTGACTCCATTCCGCAATCTGCGTGTAGCGGTGGAATAGCAAAAGTCCTGTACTGACGAACAACAGGCCCATTACGGCAAGCGGCCATAGTGTGGCGATGTCGATGTTCACTCCCGTCAGCCACAGCCCGCCCAGCATTGTCCCAACCGCTGTGAGCAGCAGCAGGAGCGAAAACAGTCCGGCCAGAGCCTGCCGCATCCAATAACCGATGAACAGGGCAGCGACTGTCCCCGCCAGTGCGACGAAAAGCAGCATATCGGCCAAGCCGTTTGCGATCGGCTCCGTATTCAGTACGAACGGCTCCATCGTAAAGCGTCCGTTCGCTTCCTTGTTGATGGCGTCTACGGTCTTTGCGATGTCTGTGGCGATGTGCGGATACACGCCTGTGTCTGCTCCGTAGACCGTAATCCCGATCGCCGGTTCACCGCGAAAGAGCAGCGTGTCGTCCCCTTGGCTGCCACGCATATCCTTGATTTCGGCGAGCAGCTTCAATGCGACATAGCCTTTCGCTGTAGCGATCGGCGTTCTGCCCAGCTCCTCCGGATTCGCCGGCTGATCTGTCCAGAGAAACCCTGTTCGATCCGTGTCTTTGCCAATCTGGCCGATTCGCTCGTCTGCCGTCTTTTGCTGAAGCTGCTGCAAAACGTCCTGCGGGGTTAACTGATAGCTTTGCAGCATATCAGGGCGCAGCACGACCTCGACCTTGTTTGCCAAGGAGTCGGCGATATCGACTCCGGAGACGCCCTCAATTGCTGAAAGGCGATCGGATACGGTCAGCTTCGCCTGATTTACCAGTGTTTGCAGGTCGGCTCCATGCAGCAAATAAAACCCAAGCGTTTTGTCAGCCAGCGTGCTTTGTTCGAGCTGGATACTGTCGCGCCCGATCGGGAGCGCCTTGGCCGCCTCTTCCAGCTTTTTCTCCAGCCGCTGGTAAAAGTCCGCTCCGAGCTGCTTTTGTTTGATCGTAAACTGCACGGAGCCGGCCTGCGTAACGGAGGTCAGCTTTTCCATACTGCCGAGTTCGCGGAGCTTCTTTTCAAGCGGTCGGGCGATTTGTTCCTCCAGATTTTCTGCGCTCATCCCCGGCGCCGAGACGAGGACATTGTAGACAGGGAGCGGCTGATCCGGATAGACCACGACATTCGTCTTCAGCAAACCGAAGCAGCCAAAGGCCAGCAGGAGCAGGGCAAGCAACCAAGCGACACTTTTGCGGATAGAAACGACCTGCGGCTTATTCATTGGCAACCTTCACCGCTTCGCCATCGAGCACATAGGAAAGCCCCGACTTGACAATCTCGTCGCCCGCTTCCAGACCTTGCAAAATCTCATAATATTCGCCATATATCGCCCCTACCTGAACCTCCGTACGCTCAATAGACAGGTTGGGGGTAATTTTCATCACGTAGTGACCCTCCTCCGAGACACCTACGCTCGTCACCGGAACTAACAGGCCGCTGGCTGATTTTACCTGATACCGGCAACTGACGGTCATGCCTGACTTCCAATCGGGGATACTGCCGTCAACCACTACCTCTACGGCGAACGTCCCCGTCTGTTGATCGAGGACGGGCGAGACAAAGCTGACCGTGCCGTTCACGTCCGAACCGTCCGGCGCATGCAAGGTCACGGTTTTTCCTTTTTGCCAGTTGCCGACCTGATCGCTCTCCACCTGGAGCTGGACCAGCCATTGGGTCGGATCAATCAGTTTGATCACTTCCGTCCCTGCACTTACCTGCTCGGATTCGACCGCCTGAATGGATGCGACGACGCCGGAAAACGGCGCTTTCAGCACGGCTTCCTGCAAATCCTGCTGGGCCTTGCTCAGCTTGACTGCCGCCTCTTTCACATCGGCATTGGCTTCCTCGACAACCAGCTTGTCGGCACCTTCAACGAGCTTGTCGTAGCGAAGCTCTTCTTCCTGCAGGTTGATTCGGGCCTGCTGCTCTGCCAGCTGCAAGCGGTTTAATTCTTCCCTGGAGATCGCCTCATTTTGGAACAGCAGCTTACCCTTGGCGTATTCTTCGGCAGCTTTTGCGTAATTTTGGCGTTCTTTCTCGACTTGCAATTTTTGCTGGGAAACGTCTATTTTGTGTGCCCCCTGCAGTGTTTTGGCGCGCTGGAGTACAGCCTTGTCGACCTGTCCCTTAGCCGCTGCAATCTCTTGCTGCCAGACAGTCACATCAAGCGCTGCCAGGACAGTCCCCGCCTTGACGACACTGCCCTTCTCCACAAAAAAGCGGGCGATTTTGCCTGATGCGCCAAACGACAGGGCAATTTCTTTCCGTGGCTTCACCGTTCCGGAGATTTCCTGAGTCAAACCGTCCTGATTGGCTTCCAGCACGAACGCATTCACTGTCTTTACTTTTAACGGGGAGTCCTCTCTCACCCGTTCCCGCAATGTCTCTACCTGTTGTTCGATCTGTCCGCAACCGCTCGTTATCAGCATGGCTACAATCACGAAAGCCAGCCATTGGTTCATCTCATCGACCTCCGAAAAAACGTAAAATAAACAAGAATTTTTCAAATAGATAAAATTTATTTTACATGTTGACTGGGCTTCTGTATTGATTTTGGCGTTTTTTTTATTATTTTTTATAAATCAGGATTTTGCAAAATTCGCTTCCGATCGCTCCCGAGTGCAATATGCTTATTGAAAGTCGCTCTATGGATTTTTGCAAAATCCTCCCGTAATTCCCGTCTGCGCCCTTGAGATAATCAGGCTTTCGACCGGTTTTCACGGGAGGCTTGTGATCCAGGCTCGTTATGTCGGCTGCCGCCATGGGCAACTGATCGTTTGTTTTCCTCCAAGACGGCCTCGACCGCCTGCGCTACAGAGTGAACGGTATAGGCCGCCTGTCGGCGCACATCCGCTACGCTGTGCGCCATTGCAAAGCTGTGCGGGGTCGCGGTCAGCATGGACAAATCGTTAAAGGAATCGCCGACGGTAGCGATTTCCTCCGGATGCAGCGCCAGCTCTTTCCTGAGGACCGCCAAAGCCGCGCCCTTGGAAACGCCCACAGGCATCAGATCGAGGCAGTCCACATCGGAGACGACGGGGTTGACCAGCCCGGCATAATCGTCTCGCAGCATTTTCTGGAGCTGCAAGAGACGGTCCATATCGCCAAACAGACTTATTTTGCAAGGAGAGAACCCTTGCCAAATCGCGGCGATGATATCCGGTCTATACGTAAACGGCGTAAACATGCGGGTTTCGATCTTCTCTGTAGCCGCGTTTCGCCGGGGAATGTATATCGTGTGCTCCATGCAGATCACTTCGACAAAATCGTACGGATGGACAGCCCGATACAGCAATACAGCAACTTCCGGCTCAAAGGCAGTGAGCCGCAAGAGCCGGTCCGTCTTGGTGTAGATGCACGCGCCGTTTTGGCTGATGCGGTGACAGTCCTGCCCCAGCACGTCCATCAATTTGCTCAGCTCGACGTGCATGCGGCCTGAAGCCAAGCAGATTTCCACGCCGGTTGAAGCAAGCTTGTGCAAGGCTTCCCGATTCTCGCGGTCAACCCGCTTCGCTTCATTTAGCAATGTGCCGTCAAGATCGGTCACGAATAATGTAATCATCGCTGCCTCCCCTTCACCCTATGATTGCCGGTTTGCCTGAAAAGCACTCACAGGGATAAAAAGAAAACTTGTTTCGGGCTGTTGTGGGGAGGAGAGAAAAGAGAAATGGGCTCCGTTCGTTGTATACTCCCCCGGACGCTGTCACTTGCGGAACGAGCTCTTCTTGGCGATTCCCCTCGCCTTTACTGCAGCCACGGTTGCACGATGATTACAGCCCCGATTGAAATGAATCCCCATGCTGATCGGACCAAAAAGAGGCAGCCATCCCTTTTCAAGGAAAGCTGCCCTCTCATATTCAATGTATCCGGATTATCGCTTCAATGGCACGACAGTGGCTTTGAGCAGCTTGAGCTTGCCGTTGTCGACAGCCCAGGTGGAGACGACAGTTGCCAGGCCATCCGCATGATAGGCTCCGGAAATGAACTGCAAGCCGCGCAATTCGTAGATGCCGTCTTTCGTTTGGCCGATGTGCTTCGGCTCCAATACGCCAAAGCCATCGACCATTCCTTCTGTCGCTTGCAGCAGCTTGCCGGTTTTGTCATAAATGCCCATTTCGATGTATTGGTCTTTGCCGGAGCTGATGTCAAGAGTCGATACTTCCTTCGTCCGCTTATTGACGAGCTCCACTTTGAATTGGTCAAGGAACTTCACGTCATAGCTCAAGCCTTCGTTTAACTCCTTCTGGTCGACCACTGCCTGCGCTTTGTTGCCGTTAAAGCTCAGCAAGCTGTAGATGCAGGTTCCGCCGCTTCCGCCTGTCGCCATCGACACCAGCACGTCCTTGGCTTTATCGCCGTTGAAGTTGCCGATGAACAGCGACGGACCATAACCGCCATCCGATTCTCCGACCGATGTGATCGTCTGCTGCTTGGTTTTGCCGTCCCGGACGACGACCTGAATATCTGTCGTGTAGATGTCCTTCGCGCCGCCTTCCTTGTAGCCGATCAGCAGAATCTCATCGCGTACGCCGTCGCCGGTAACATCAGCGTATCGGCTGTCGAGGACAAACGTGTTCGCTTTGACACCTGGCCCTGTAAACGGCTTGTCGATCTCCACATTCGGTGCAGGCTGGTTGTACCAATCGAACGGCAGCACTTCAACATCGACCAGCTTCCACTCGCCGTTCTCTACTTTCCAGGTGGAGGTTGCCGTCGCGATCGTATCGGCATGAGCGCTGCCCCAAATTTTTTGCTCGCCTTCCAAAAGAAAGCTTCCGTCAGGCTGCCACTTCGGTTCAAGACGGGCAAAACCGTCATACGCACCTTCCGTAGGTTTTAGCAGCTTGCCAGACTCATTGTAAATGCCTTGTTCGATGTACGCTTGTTTGCCTTCGCTAATATCGACCGTTGTGACCGCCTTGGTCAGCTTGTTGGTAATCTGCGCTTGAAACTGATCCTGAAATGCGACCTCGAATGAAACCGCTTCGTTCAGCTTGGTCTGGTCGACCAGCGCCTTTGGCTTGCCGTCTGTAAACCGTATCAGGCTGTATGTGCTCGTCCCGCCGCTGCCGCCGTTCTCCATGGCAATCAGCAGCTCCTGCGGGCCTTTCGGGTCGAACGAGAACGGCAGCAGCTTTGCTTCATAGCCACCGTTGAGCGCTCCGACAGACGTGCTCGTATAGGCCTTTGTCTTGCCGTCTTTGACGACCAATGTGATGTCGGTGGCATACAGGTCATCTGCTTTTTCTTTGTGTCCGACCAGAATCAGCTCATCTGCAACCCCATCGCCATTCACATCTTGCTGCTGATGGTCAAGTACATACATGCTCTGTTTAAAAGCCAGCTCCTTCACGCTAAACAGGCTGTTCTGCTCAAACGCCTGGACCGCCTGAGCCGTATCCATCGCATTGACCGGTACATGGCCCATGCCTGCTGCTGTGATGAGCAGGCCGCTGACGACTGCTGCTTGTGCTAGTTTGGTAAAAGGTTTCATTATGTGATCCTCCCGTATGTTCACTGTGTCATTGCTACACCACTATGGTAAATCACCGGTAGAAAAAATTGGTTACAAACTGTTAACGACACCCGTCCCGCTGCTCCGTTCAACCTTTTTCGCCTGTCGGATGCAAGGAATGGATCCATCAAAGTGATTCCCAGACTTGAAAAGCGGCCAGCTTCTGTGTCAAAATGACGTAGGTTTGCTGGCAGCCTTTTTAAGCTGGACAAGCGAATCACTTCACTCCGCACCATCGTGTGAATCCATAGTATAAGTGAAGGAGATCCACATATGCGCAAACTACTCTTAGCCGGTACGCTGGCTGTTCTCTTCAACGCGGTCAGCTGCATGCCGGCCCTGTCCGCCGCCACTGTCCGGGTAGCAGTGGACGGGAATTACGTCTCTTTTCCCGACCAACAGCCGTATGTCAATGATGCATCGAACCGGACGATGGTTCCAGTCAGATTCGTCACGGAAAAGCTTGGCGCCACTGTCCGGTGGAACGCGAAGCTGCAGCAGGTGACCATTACCCGCAATGGCCAATCGATGTACATAACGATCGGGCAAAACCATGCGATCGTGAACGGAAAAACCATATCGCTCGATGCACCGGCGGTCATCATGAACAACCGCACGATGGTTCCACTCCGCTTTATTAGCGAAGCCTTTGGTGCCGATGTCGACTGGATTGCCGAGCGCAATCTCGTAGTCGTGACAACCGCAGGACATCCAAAGGCAGTTCCGCCCGCTTCCCGGCACCAACCGCAAAAAGGGACGTGGATTTGGGATGCTGCCGTCATCAAAACCGATCAGAACAGCATCTTTCAATTTGCCAAGGATAACAAGCTCACTACGATTTACCTACATATCGACACGGATATCAACCGGGCTGTTTATCAGCAATTTGTTCGCGCCGCCAACGAAAGACAGCTGAAAGTGGAGGCCCTGGGCGGCAATCCGAACTGGGCACTGAACAGCAATCAGGCCCGGATCAAAGAGTTTATCACGTGGGTTGCGAATTACAATGCTGCGGTCGACCCAAAAGAGAGATTTCAAGGGCTTCACTTCGATATAGAGCCCTACCTTTTGAGCGACTGGAAGCTGAACAAGCTGAAAGTCATTGAAAATTGGATCGACAGCATGCGATTTATCGAGAAGGAAACAAAAGCGACGAAAATTCCCGTCACCCTGGATGTTCCCTTTTGGGTTTCGACTATCAAGATTCCGAACACCAATTACAACTTAAGTGCATGGTTGCTGGAGAAGTTTGACTGTCTGGTCATCATGGATTACCGGAATTTCGCCATCGGGAACGACGGCATTGTGGAAAATGCCAAGACAATGCTGCGGGAGGCATCTACCCTGAAAAAACAAATTGTCATCGCGGTAGATACCGCCCAGAGTGCGGAAAGCGCGCGTACGACGTTTTACTCGATGAGCATGGAGAGTATGGAGAAGGAACTGCAGCTCGTTGAGAAAAACCTTTCTGTCTATACCAGTTATGCTGGAATTGCCGTTCACGACTATAAAAACTGGAAGGAAATGAATGGAAAACCCAAGTAGCGATCTATGCGCAGCAAGCTTCACACGCACATCGTTCGCATCGATTGACTGGTGCGGGCGGGCAATGGCCATTACGTGGACGCTAGGCTGGAATCACTTTCATAACAAACGCGATAGAGCTGAACGATTTCTTCATGCGTAGGCACTCTCGGATTATTCGCCGGACTGCCGCTCGCCAGTGCATCAGTCGCCATTTTTGCCACCACCTGTTGAAACTTTGCCTGATCAATCCCCCAGGTTTTCATGCCGGGAATGTTCAGCTCCCGACACAATTGTTTGACTTGCGTAATCATCACTTCCGCCCAGTCCCCGTCGGTTTGCGCAGCAGCTTCCGGCTGGATCAGCCTGCCCAGGGTCGCCAACCGTTCCATTGCTTCTGCTTTGGTAAAATCCAGTACGGATGGCAGCAGCATCGCATTGGAGACGCCGTGCGGGACATGGAACAACGCACCGATCGGTCGCGACATGCCGTGGACAAGCGTGACAGAAGCGTTGGAAAACGCTGCCCCGGCCAGCATCGCGGCCAGCGCCATTTTGTCCCTGGCTTCGATGTTATCGCCATGATGATAGGCTGTGCGCAAGTGAGCCATGATCAGCTCGATAGCCGAGAGTGCCAGGGTGTCTGTAAGCGGATGGGCACGGCGGGAGAGGTACGCTTCAATCGCGTGGCAAAGGGCATCAACGCCCGTCGCCGCCGTCACCGCCGGCGGACATGAGACAGTCAGATGGGGATCGACGATTGCCACCGTTGGCAGAAGCTCTGGCTGTGACAGCATCATTTTCACGTCTGTCTTTGTGTCGATGATCACGGTGACCTTTGTCACCTCGGACCCCGTACCCGCTGTAGTGGGAATGGCGATCAGCGGAAGCGGTGGCTTGGCAAACTGCTTGTTGCCGCCGACGTAGTCTGCGAGCCCTCCCTCGTTTGTCATCAGTACGGCAACCGCTTTGGCCGTATCGATGCAACTGCCGCCGCCAACAGCGACAATCACGTCGCATCCCGCTTCGCGACAGACGGCCAGCGCTTCGTCCACATGGCGGTCAGTCGGCTCCTGATCGATCTCGAAGTATTTGGCGTGCCGTACATTCGCTTGCCCCAAATACGCTTCGCACTGTCTGATCGTCCCGATTTTGTCCATCACCGGATCGCTGACGATCAGCGCATTCGTTCCCAATGCGCGTGCCTGCGCGCCTGTCTCGGCAAAGGAACCGGGACCGTATACGATTTTTTTCGGCATAAGCACTTGATGGTACCCTGTCAATGAGATTACCTCCCTTAAGCGGCTGTACCCGCTCCGATTTTACTTTTGTCCGCACGCCTAACGATGCGGGGGCCAGTGCCTAGCATCACGTCTCTTCCTCTACTATATAATTGAAACATTCAGACAATCCGGTGCGGATGTATGACTGCTGCCGGCTCGGCTATTTACGTGGCAGCAAGACAATATGCTCCTTGTTTCCCGCCCACTCCACGTCTAGCGGGATCTCCTCATTCTGAAAGGGAATCGCTCCGTTTCCGCCACCGCCCGCGCTTACCGTGCGCCCGCCATCCAATGTATCTCCACGCGCTGCGGTACTTCCCGCGGTTGTTTTTACCGAGTAATTGATGCTCCCTACCTGTTCGGGATGCTCGCCTGTGAATCTCAACGTTACACGGTGTTCAGTCCATTGTGTGTCGCCTGTGACGCGGTAGGTAGCGCTCCAGTTCTCGCTCTCGCCTTTATACACGTAGTCAATCGCTTCCTTCTGCAGGTGTACATACGCCCCCGCTGCCACCACCAAAACAAAGATGAAAAAGATCACTGCTTTGCCCAGCTTCATTTTCACCCCTCCTCATGAATCCATACGTTCTGAACAAGCCATTGGTTTCAACTGTTTTTGCGAAAACACGACAACTTTCCCACCCATTTGCAACCGCTTCCTGTATAATGAAAATTAGCTCACTTTACTATTTTCACGCAAATTACGAATCCGGGAGTGAACTTCATGGCAAAAATCTTTACGTCTTACACGGATATCGTCGCAGATATCCATGACGGCGCAACATTGCTTGTCGGCGGATTTGGCTTGGTGGGGATTCCTGAAAATCTGATCATCGCCCTGCGCGACAAAGGGGTTAAAAACCTGACCGTCGTCTCCAACAACTGCGGCGTCGACGATTGGGGCCTGGGGCTTCTCTTGAGCCAAAAGCAAATTAAAAAGATGATCTCCTCTTACGTCGGCGAAAACAAGGAATTCGAACGGCAATTCCTCTCGGGCGAGCTGGAGGTAGAACTGACACCCCAAGGTACACTCGCTGAGCGGGTCCGCGCCGGTGGTGCAGGCATTCCTGCGTTCTACACCCCTGCCGGAGTCGGTACACCGATCGCGGAAGGCCGTGAGACACGCGTGTTTGGCGACAAGGAGTACTTGTTGGAAACAGGAATTACGGGCGATTTCGCACTGATCAAAGCCTGGAAAGCGGATAAAATGGGCAACCTGATTTTCCGTAAAACGGCTCGCAACTTTAATCCGATGATGGCCACAGCGGGAAAAATCACGATCGTGGAAGTTGAGGAAATTGTCGAGGTTGGCGAGCTCGATCCTGATTCGATTCACACGCCAAGCGTCTACGTCCAGCGTTTGATCCAGGCTCCGTCCTTTGAAAAGCGGATCGAGCGGCGAACTGTCAGCAAATAGCGTATATCCCAGCTAAAGGAGGGTAATTATGTCACTCACACGCGAACAGGTTGCCATGCGGGCAGCACAAGAAATTGAAGAAGGCTTTTATGTGAACTTGGGGATTGGCATGCCTACGTTGGTTGCCAACTACATCCCTACCGGCAAAACGGTCGTTCTGCAATCGGAAAATGGCCTGCTCGGAATCGGCCCATACCCGACGGAAGACGCCGTCGATCCGGATCTGATCAATGCCGGCAAAGAAACCGTTACCGCTATCCCGGGGGCTTCGTACTTTTCCAGCGCAGAGTCTTTCGCGATGATTCGCGGCGGCCACATCGACCTGGCGATTCTCGGAGCGATGGAAGTATCGGCGCAGGGTGATCTGGCCAACTGGATGATTCCCGGCAAAATGGTGAAAGGCATGGGCGGTGCCATGGATCTCGTCCACGGAGCCAAAAAAATCGTCGTCATCATGGACCACGTCAACAAGCACGGAGAGACCAAGGTACTGAACAAATGCTCGCTGCCGCTCACCGGACAAAAGGTTGTCAACCGGATCATCACCGATCGTGCGGTCATGGATGTCACCAAGGACGGTTTGGTACTCGTTGAAATCGCCGAAGGGTATACGGTTGAAGATATCCAGGCCTGCACGGAACCGCAATTGATCATCTCCGGAGCGATGAAGACGATAACTGTGTAAGTCTTTGTTCCGCCACAGCGAGCGGGACTTCGCCCACATTTCTCCTCTATCTGAGCGGTTGCTCAGAATTGCCAATGAACGTTCCCCCACCTGCCGTTCCATAGCGGTCGAGGTGGGGGTTTCTTCCTAGTCGTTGAGATGAAGGGTAGGCGGCAGCTCTTTAAAGCCTCTTGTTTTCGCTGCCAAAAACAGAATCCCGACGATGAGCCAAATCGTGCCCACGGTAAGCGCTAATCTGTCCATGCTGATAAATAGTGCCAATATGATGAGGAACCCGATAAATGGCAGCAGCGTATACCGAACATGGCCGATACCGGACGGCATCCAGTTGGGCTGATCGCCAAGCTTTAGCGGCGAGCGCCCTTTCTTTTTGACATAGTAGAGCCAGATGACGGAAAGGTTCAGCATGCCAAATCCGGTTAATGCCCCATAGTTAATCAGGCTTGACAGCTTGTCCAGCTCCGACCATAACCCTAAAATAAATTCAAATGAAACAATCAACAAAATATTCCAGTGCGGGGTTTTCCAGCGTTTATTAATCTTGGCAAAGATCGATTTCGGAATTAAATTGTCACGGCCCATACCGTATAAAAGTCTCGCCCCCGCAGCAGTTGCCACCAGGTTGAAGACCCCTAATGACGTCAGGTACCCTGCTGTATAAAACACGCTAAACCAGTCGCCACCCGTCATTTTCGATACCTGGAACAGCGTCGTGTTGACCCATGTGTCGTCCGTGATGTGATTTTGCCAATCCGGGATGACCAGCATGCCAATGTAGCCGCTTAAAAACATGGTCAGTGTGCCGATCCCGATACTCCAATATATCGCTCTCGGTATGTCGCGTTTTGGCTGTTTGGATTCTTCCGCAAGGGTTGTAACGGCGTCAAATCCGAGATAACTAAAGACAGCGAGCGAAGAAGCGGAAATCAATGCAGCAAAGCTGGAGAATTGAAACGGCTCTGGACTGAACAGTGTGCCTACTCCCATCCCGTTGAAAACTGCTTTGCCCCAGACAATAAACCCGGCAAAAATGACAAACTCGCCAATAATCAGCAGCCACAATCCCATCTTGGAGAGGAGCTCTGTGCCAAAGAGGTTCAAGATGCCGGTACCGATCGAGAAGATTGCCAGAAACACCCAAAACGGGATGGCGGGGAACAGCTGCTGGGCATACATGGCGGAGCTTGCCGACGTAACGGTGGGAATTAAAATGTAGTCCAGGATTAATACCCAGCCCGACAAAAATCCAAGGTGCACGTTCCAGCCTCGTCCGACGTAGTTATAGACCGAGCCAGCCAAAGGGAAGTTACGAACCATTACCGAATAGCTCAATGCGGTAAACAGCATGGCAAGACCGGCAATCAGGTACGGAAGCGCTACAGTCCCACCTGATAGTTGCAGCAAAAAGCCAAAGACGATAGCCGGTGCAATCGGGACCATGTAGTTTAAGCCGAACGCGGTTAGATGGGCAACATTCATTTTCCGCTCTAATTCCTGCTTGTAACCGAATTTGCTTAGTTCATTTGAAGGATCTACTGTACTTTCTTGTTGAATTGGAGTGTCCATGGCGTAATCCACCCATTTCTCATTTCCCATAAAGTACCTCCCATTTGAATTGGCAATTCAACACCTACTTCTGCTCATCAGGTTTTTCTGACTGTAGATCCTCATTCTTCTTTTCTGGTTCGGGCGCATGTTCAGAGCCCGGTTCCGCAGCTTTTTCTAATTCCGGGTGAATCCTTCCTTTGCTATTTGTTCGAATATTCCGACTAACATTGCGTTTGACTTCTTCCTTTTGCAGAATCCCCTGCATTGCTATATCCGGATGGGGAATGACATGAGCGGCAACCAGCTCTCCGACCCTTGCTGCTGCAGCTTTTCCCGCTTCGATCGCGGCATACACTGCACTGACATCGCCTTCCACCAGCACCGTTACGAGTGCTGCGTCTACTTTCTCTTGCCTCACTAATCGAACATTCGCCGCTTTCACCATCGCATCTGCGGCTTCGATTGAACCGACGAGTCCCCTTGTTTCAATCATCCCTACTGCTTTCGTCAAGCTCTTCCACCCTTTCGATATCGAGCGAATCGATGATTCCTACAATCAGTGCATCGATCGGCAAGCGAATGCCCGACACGATCTTTGCAGCCGTACTTCCTTTTGTCACCATCACTTTATCGCCAACACCTGCACCAATCCGGTCAACTGCGATAAAAGGCGAGTCAATATCTGCTCCATTGGGAAGGTTTGGCTGAACGATCAAAAATTTTAACCCTCGCAACTCTTCTTCTTTTCTCGTCGCCCACACATTACCGATCACCGTTCCGATTTGCATCAAAAATCCACCCCTGCCTAGTCAATAACATCGATGCTCTTTCCCAATTCCCGCGCTGCATCACGGGCTAGAGGAGTAACAATCGTTGATTTGCGAATCACGAACCTCTGCTCCTTGCTGTTTTCTACTTCGCTTTGTGTCAGCAACTTGCCATGAAATGTGACTTGCTCACCTGCATGCGAACGGCTTGGTTCATCTCGCTCAGGTTTAAACATCGTTGCGGAAAGGTTCGCGAATGAATGAAAGCTCACACCAAATGCCTCAAGATTTGCTTTATACTGCAACAGGTGATTGGCATACGCCTGGTTCAGGAGCCTGTTCACATCGGGACTGATGATCCATGCCAGCTCCGCAGAGGGAATCAAACCGATGCGTACGCCTCGCATCAAGAAATGAGCCAGCCTTTTGCTGTCAGGACTATCAGCGATCCCCAACGCCCCTTTTACCAGCAAATCCTGGGAAACGTCGAAAAACAGTACAGCGTGAACATGCGGCAAAACGTCTTCTGATGACGCCGAGATTTTGACGACATTCCATTCTTTCTCCCATTCATCATCGGGAAAGCCTTCTTTCGCATTCATCACCAACAGGTTCGGCTTGTTCCCCGCTTCACTCCCGACGTATGAGCCAAGCAGCCTGTTCAAGACTTCGCTGACGATCTCCTGTATGGCTTCACGGTCAATCATAACGAACCTTCATACTTGAGTAATCGGCCTGTTCCACCTGTTGCCATCAAACAGGCATTTGCTTCATCCGTATCAATGTGCATCTCCAGCTTGTAAGCAGGCGACACACGAATGAGGATTTTATCAAAAGTAATCGGCCGCTCATTCTCTATCGCAATCCGTACATACTCGCCATTCTCGACATGATAGATTTCCGCATCGTGTGGGGTCATATGGATGTGCGCCTGGGCAATGATTAACCCTTCTTTTACATAAATGCTTCCCTTTGGGCCTAGAATCGTAACAGGAGAGGAGCCTTGAATGTCGCCGGATTCGCGTATGGGAGGGTGTAGTCCTAGTTTGATGGCATCTGTTTTGCTCACTTCGACCTGCGTCAGATTCCTTGTCGGTCCGAGAATCCGCACGTTCGGTATGCTTCCCCTCGACCCGATGATCGTGACCGTTTCGTTGGCGGCGAATTGGCCTGGCTGAGATAAATCTGCTTTCTTCGTTAATTCATATCCGGTTCCAAACAGCGCTTCCAGGTCAGTTTTGCTCAGATGGCAATGCCTGGCAGAAACAGCGACGGGAACAGGATGTTGCCCAGTATGGTTTGGCATAAGCTGATTGACCACCTTTTCCACGATCAATTCAATGTCTTTTGGGTTCATTTCCTTACACTTCCGCATCGATTTTTGGTAAAATGCATTCCAATTCATTGTGCGGGCGTGGAATGACGTGAACGGAAACAAGCTCCCCGACGCGCCCCGCTGCTGCAGCTCCCGAGTCGGTTGCTGCTTTTACCGCTCCTACGTCCCCCCGAACCAAGACAGTGACAAGCCCGCCACCGACGTGCACCTTTCCAACCAAATGGACATTTGCCGCTTTCACCATCGCGTCAGCGGCCTCGACAGACGCCACTAACCCTCTCGTTTCAATCATCCCTAATGCAGCAAGCTCTCTCGTCATGCCTATTCCTCCTGAAGTTCGTTTCGGATTTTTTTACAATCGACGTTCCCATCTAGCTCGACGGGAGCAGGCGCAACAGATTCCTGACTGATTGGGCCGAGGTGTCCAACGCCTGCTGCTCTTCTCGTGTCAACGGCAACTCGATGATGCTTTCCATTCCGTTGCCGCCTAGCACAGTAGGCACTCCTAAACATATCCGTTCGTAGCCGTATTCCCCCGTCAAGTACGCGATGGCGGGAAGGACTCTTTTTTTGTCTTTCACAATCGCTTCGGCCATCTGTACCAATGCCGCAGCAGGAGCGTAATATGCGCTGCCTTGGCCGAGGAGATGGACGATTTCCCCTCCGCCATTGCGGGTGCGTTCAACGATCGCTGCAATTTTTTCTGCGGAAAGCATCCGTTCCAGCGGAATGCCGCCTACATGGGAGAATCGAATCAATGGCACCATCGTGTCGCCATGCCCGCCTAAAACAAATCCGGATATATCTTCAACCGAAACATGCAGCTCTTGGGCAACAAATGTATTGAAGCGAGCTGTATCCAGTACCCCTGACTGCCCGATCACTCTGTTTCTTGAAAATCCCGTCGTTTTATAACAAACATATGTCATGGCATCTACCGGATTGGTCAAGACCAATACACAGCTTTCAGGAGCATAGCGGACGATGTTTTCGGACACCTCCGTTACGATTTTTGCATTGGTGGCGACCAGATCGTCTCTGCTCATCCCTGGCTTCCTGGCAAGCCCTGCCGTAATGATAACCAGCTCGGCATCCTGTAAGTCTGCATAATCGCACGTTCCTGTAATCGTGGCATCAAATCCTTGCACCGGACCTGCTTCCTGCAGGTCTAGCGCCTTTCCCATCGTCGGATTCCTCATGGCAGGAATATCCAATAGCACGATGTCGCCAAGCTCTTTTTGGGCTAACATGAGAGCTGCCGTCGTCCCCGTAAAACCGGCTCCAATCACGGCAATTTTCTTTCGTTTACATGCCACGCTCATGCCTCCTTCCAACTGCTGACGTTCATATCCATCCAAGAGCTATTTCACGATGCTTCTGACACCTATACCCGGTTGAGGGATGACAGCAGAGGAGATCAGGGCCCCGGCGCGGTGAGCTACTTTTGCACCCGCGTCTACAGCCACCTGTACCGCACTGACATCCCCTTCGACGAAAATCGTTATCAGCGGTATCACTACTTTTTCCTGATTGACGATACTGACATTCGCTGCTTTTAACATCGCATCAGCTACTTCTATGGAAATCGCCAACCCTCGCGTTTCAATCATCCCTAGCGCTTTGTTTGCCGTCCTTACTCCTCCCTGTCACTAGATTGGCAATCCTTGGAAACGTTATGGCAAAATGCTTGCCAATTCGTGGTGAGGTCGTGGGATGACATGGACAGAGAGAATTTCGCCCACGCGCTGTGCTGCTGCACTTCCTGCCTCTGTTGCTGCTTTTACAGCCCCGACGTCACCGGTTACCAGCACGGTGACAATCCCGCCGCCTACATGAACCTTCCCGACAATATTAACGTTTGCCGCCTTTACCATCGCGTCTGCCGCTTCTAATGAGGCCACTAACCCTCTCGTTTCGATCATGCCCAGTGCACCGTTTACTTCTTTCGCCATATTCTATTCCTCCCTGTTATTGTTTGTAGTACTGTTCCATAACGCTCCTGACCATTTTAGAGATCATGTCGGGTTCAATCGAGCTGGCTTTCGACTGTACCTCATGCAGTACTTGTTCGACAATCTGTTCAACGCTGTCGGTGTTCCTGTGTTTTTCTGGGCGGTCGTTGCCCTGCTGAACGGGATTCGGTATAGCAACATCCTTGATCCCGTAAGCAACTCGCTTTATGTTGATCAAGTGACGCGCTGAGATGTTGTCAGATGAGATATTCCCGCCGTATGCCCCGCATCCCAAAGTCATGGATGGCGCCAAAGCCGTCGTCGCTCCTGCTGCTCCGATGGAAGCAAGCGTGTTCACCAGGATACGAGACACTGGCATGTGGATTCCGAACATTCTGATAACATTTTCATCATTTGTGTGAATCGAAAAACTATGCCCTCTTCCGCCAAGGTTCAGTAATTCCATACAAACTTTTTGCGCTTCCGCTTCGCTTTTGACAGTATACATCGCAAAGATAGGAGAGAGCTTTTCGATAGACAGGGGAATGTCCTTGCCAATCCGCTCTTCTTCTGCGATTAATAATCGTGTCCCCGCAGGAACGACTATACCTGCCATGTCTGCGATTGTCTTGGCCGAACGCCCGACAATCGCCGGGTTCAGATTTCCTTTCGTGGGCGATATCACTTGTTCCAGCTTCGCCTTTTCGGCTTCACTGAGGAAATATCCGCCGTTGTTTTTCAACTCTCTCATCACCAATGTCTTGATGTTGTGGTCGACCACAATCGCCTGTTCGGAAGCACAAATGGTTCCGTGATCAAACGTTTTGCTGTCGACAATCATTCTTACTGCCTTGCTCACATTAGCCGTTTTCTCGATGTATACGGGAACATTTCCCGGCCCTACACCGTAGGCTGGTTTCCCGGAGCTGTAAGCGGCTCGTACCAACCCGCTCCCTCCTGTTGCCAAAATTAAATGGACATCTTGATGCTTCATCAGCTCGACGGTTGTTCCCATAGCTGGTTTGGAAATCCAGCCGATTACGCCCTCCGGTGCGCCAGCTTCTACAGCCGCCTTGCTGCAAATCCTCAACGCCTCCACCGTGCACCTCACCGCCGATGGGTGCGGGCTGACGACAAGCGCATTTCTTGTCTTCAGCGCGATCAGCGTTTTAAAAATAGCCGTGGATGTAGGGTTTGTCGTCGGAATAATCCCTGCAATGACGCCAAAAGGATAGGCAATCTCTGTAATCTTCTGTTGATGATCTTCCCGAATGACGCCAACTGTTTTTTCGTCCTTGATATATTGGTAGAGGTCCCTGGAGCATAATTCGTTTTTGAGCTTTTTGTGCTCCACGACACCCATTCCCGTTTCATCGACGGCCAATTGCGCCAGAGCTTCAGATGCTTGAAAAGCGGCTTCTGCGACGTTTTTCACGATCCGATCCACTTGTTCCTGCGTGAACGCGAGAAACGCGGTTTGGGCTGCTTTTGCTCGCTTTACTGCTTCTCTCATTTCCTGGATCGACTGCAAGTCGTAATCCAACGCCATCAGCGGACCACTCCTTTCTTGCAAAATAGAGAGCGACGTATTCATTCCGAAGTCTATATTCGATAAAACGTAGCCATTCCCGTTCCCTGCTCGCCTTCTCGGGCAGATTGCTTCGTAGCGATTGCTGCCTCCAGAGCAGCAGTGATATCGCGCCACGTGTTTAATTCGTCGGCGGTAAGCGGAGGGTATGCAAACTGCTCTTGCAATGCAGGCTTGGCTGTCATTGTCTGCTGCATGGAAGCAGTCAGTCTGTTCCACCTTTTGATTTCTTCCTCTGAAAGCGGAGGGTATTTGTCACTTGATGGTTGGGCTTCGGCGTACTCCGCCAGCTTGGCGAGTACGAGTCTTGTAACCTTTTCTACTAGGCTCGGATCCATGTTCACACCTCCAATACGGTACCGGTTCGCTGTCGATGCCCCGGCCGGCAGCTGCAAAAGCCTGGCTTTTGGTCGGGGCCCAAGCGTTAGCGAACCATTTGCGCTGCTTGTCTAATACTGAGCTCACATCGCGAAAGCAGTTCATCACAATAGGCTTGATCGCACAGCAGACCCGGTTTAAATTGGAGTACCCTCGGGTCAAGCATGGAATAAATCGCCCACACCCCATTGTTGTAGAGCGCGCGCATTACATGCTTCGCTCCTTCTGGATGACTGAATTCCAACCCCATCACAACGCCTAACTGACGAATACCCGTAAAGAAATCAGCGTTTTTCTGCCTGATGGTCTCAAGTCCTGTGCGCAAATAACGAGCGACGAACTCGACATTTTGCCTTACTTCCTTGCGTTGGGATATCTCCAATACTTTCATCGCGACAATACATCCGAGTTCCGCCCCGCCGAATGTCGAGATATGGGCAAAACCATCCTCGTTCATCCACTGACCCGCCTGTTTGCTGACAACCGTAGCTGCGATTGGGTAAATACCGCCGCCAAATCCTTTGGAGGTAACGAGAATGTCGGGCTCCACCCCATAATGCTCAATCCCCCATAGCTTGCCTGTACGCATCAAGCCGGTCTGCACTTCATCGCATACGTATAGTGAGCCGTACGTTTCGCACAGCTTTTTCACTGAGGCAAGGTAATCTCTGTCCGGCAGGGGAAATCCATATGTCGCGGGAATCGTTTCAATGACGACGCAGGCGGCATCTTCCATCGAAAGCGCCTTCTCCATTGCCCCGAGATCATTCAGCGGAACATGTACAAATTCGCCTGGATTGCCTTCGCTCAGAAACGGGCGGGAATAACGCTCATTCCCCAGCGATACCGCTAATCCCGAGTGTCCGTGATAGCCATACTCAATGGACACGACCTTTTTTCGTTTCGTGGCATACCTGGCGCATTTGACTGCAAGGTCAATCGCTTCACTTCCGCCACTCGAGAAAATCGAGTAAGTCAAGCTGCTCGGCGTACACTGCGACAGATCTTCGGCAAGCTGTGCGCGAGTGATGGCGGGAAAGTGATGATTGCCTATATCAAACTCGTCCAAGGCCTCTTTCAACGTGGCCACAAGCTCAGGATTGCGGTGCCCGAGATTGTATGTGCCTCCATTTAAATGGACATCCATCAGTTTTTTGCCATTCATATCATAAAGATAATAGCCTTCGCGCTTCCCGATCACGAGATCGACGCCGTCTTTTTGCCATTGCTTTGTCTTTCCCGGATTCCACCATTTGATTGATTGTTCAAGGACGGTTTCTTTGCTTTTTGTGCTAAATGTACCCATCATCTTCGCTCCATTTCGAATTTTCGCCCAACGATTCGCCGTTTTTATCCGTGACACTTTCCGGCCACGCTCGGCAAACTGTTTACCTTGAAGTCTCTGGCCATCCTCTTTTAAACGGTTTCCTCGTCGGCGAATATCAGTTGGATTTCTGTATGAGCGAGCATCTGCTTCCACTCATCCGGACAATGCCAGTCAGAGACGATTGTCGAAACATCCTCCAATTGGCAAACGTGAGCAAACGTTGTTTTTCCCAGCTTGGTATAGTCGGCCAAAACAATAAGCTCCTCCGCTCGTTCTTTTAACATGCGCGACATATGCGCTTGGTTTAGGTCATAATCGGAGATCCCGTCGACAGTCGAAACGCCGCCAGCTGAAATGAACGCTTTGTTCGCCTTCATTTGCCGTAGCATTCCTTCGGATAGCGGACCGATCGTCGACTTCTGCTTGACGTCAACTTCCCCGCCGATAAAAATGATCCGTCCCTTAAAGCTTTCCATCGCCAGCAGCATGATCGGCGCGGAATGGGTGATCAGCGTCACATTGTTTTTGCCATCCAAATACCGGATAATGTCAATCAGCGTAGTGCCGTTGCCAAGCATGATGATGTCGTTGTCCTCGACCAGCGAAGCTGCCAGTTTCCCGATGGCCCGCTTCTCCTTTTCATTAATCATCGCTTTTTGATCAAAAGGCGGCTCCGATGAATCCGATCTTGCCAGGATTGCTCCACCGTAGACTTTTTTTAATTTGCCTTGCTTCTCTAGCCGATCCAAGTCACGGCGGATCGTTTCCGTGGAAACGTTTAACTCCTCGGCCAATATCGGAACATGCAGCTTTTCATCTCTGACCAGCCGTTCTAAAATTGTCTTTTTTCTTTCTTCAAAAGATAGGGACATAGTCTACTAGCACCTCATCTGTTTTAATCAGCATGTGTACCGGTTTTCCACAACATGCCTCGCAAGCAGCCTGCCCTTTCCGTCGCCGGAGCTGTAAACAGCGATATGCTGAGCGCAAGCGCTTTATGGTACGTGTCCTATTTTACCCCATAGCATCTATATTTTCTGGAATTGTTTGGCCGCCGTCCACGATGAGCGTTTGGCCGGTGATGAAGCCTGCTTCCTTAGACGCGAGGAAAAGCGCTGCATGGGCAATATCCTCGACGCTGCCAAGCCGCTTCAGCGGAATGGACGAAGCCATTTTCTGCAAATACTCATCCCCAAGGCCCTGCAGCCCCTCGGTCAAAATATTACCGGGCATCACGGCATTGATCGTAATCTGATGATGGGCCAGCTCCAATGCTGCACTGCGCATCAACCCGAGCTGGGCTGCTTTACTGGCGCCGTAATGGGACCATCCGGCATAACCAGTCACCGGACCTGTGATCGAAGACGTAATGATGACGCGACCGTACTCCGCCTGCTTTAAGTACGGCAGGCAGGCCTGCAGGGCGAAAAGCGTGCCGCGAGCGTTCGTGCAAAGCACCTGATCCCAGTCATCACCGCTCATTTCTTCCAGTGAAGCGCTGGGAAAAATGCCTGCGTTGGCGCACAGCACATCGATTCCGCCAAACGCTTTGGCAACTGCTTCCGCCAGCTCCGTCATTGAGCTGCGGCTAGACACGTCGCCGGCGAATGCTTTCGCGATCCAGCCGGCATCCCTGATTTCTGCCGCACACGCTTCGGCAGCCTCCAGATGGCGTGCCACAACCGCCACTTGTGCCCCCTGACTCGCGAACACACGGGCAATCCCCTTTCCAATCCCTTTACTTGAGCCTGTGACCAAAACTGCTTTGCCGTTGATTGAATTCGCCATGTCCAACCACTCCTCTTTTCAAGTCAGGATTTTGCATAAATCCTCCGTGTAAATCTGCTTTTGTGAGGAAACCGTTTTCATTTATTGATAGTTGATCAGCAAGTATTTCTTTGCCATGTCTACCGTGTTGGCCGCAAAGTCGGTGCCCAATTGCTTTGCTGTATCGCTATCGGAATGCGTCCCTAACCAGGCGAGCAGGATCAACCGGCGAAGCATGATAAACGTTGGAATCTCGGCTTCTTCTTCGTCGGATATGGCGCGTACCTTGCGATAGCCTTTCAGCCATGCGTTCACTAATTCCGGGACAATCGGCTCGTGCTCGATGAAGCTTACTGCGGCTGCCAGATCGTACAAAAACCAGCCATAGCCGCAATCGTCAAAATCAATCACATAGATTTGGTTGTCCTCAATCAATAAGTTGGCTAAGCGTAAATCTGCATGGATTAACCCGAATCGCTCGGGTGTCTTGCCGAACCGTTGCAGTCTTTGCGCGATCATATCGACGACCTGTTGAAACAGCTCCGCCCTCTCTGCCGTAACATCCGGTCCGTCCTGCCATCTCCCCCACCGCGGGCTGTCTCCGAGCATGGTCTCAAAGTCCCATGTAAACCGGCTTACGTGCTTGGAATCCTCCCAGTTTTGCACGTGATCATGCAAAAGCGCGTTCACTTCGCCAAGCCGTTCAAATTGTGCGATCAGGTTGTTTTCACCTATTTCGTCAGGAGCCTGTCCATTTAAAAAAGTAAACATGACGCAGTGTTGAGGCACTGCCCCGTCTTCGCAGGGTAGCGTTTGGACATACTCCCCGTTCTTTCCCGCGATCGGTTGCGGGACGGTTATAGAAGCGCTGTGAGCAATGTTCTCCATCCAGATCAATTCGCTCTCCAGCTCCCTCTTCGAATGATAGCCCGGCCGGTTTAGCCGCAGCACCATACGGACATCGTTCTCCGGATCCTCGACCAAGTAGGTAGTGTTCTCCGAGTAATTCAGCAGACTGCAGGTGGAAGCAGGAGACAGATCATATAGTTGTAACGCCTGGATGGCTAGTTTGTCCATGAATGATCTACGCTCTTCTTCCGATTGCGCGTGCAAACGTTGCATGATACCCCCCCTTTGCTTTCAAACACCATCTAACATATCGCTCTTGAACAGGTCATTGTTCTGGCGACCGTCTTTTTTCAACACAGCGATCAAATGCGAGCGTAATTGTAAATTTCTGCAACCGAGAGCGGCATGTTGAGGGGGGTTACTAGGAAAAGCAATCGCTGTCTTGTTGAAACCACATCGAAAATTTGTGGTTTGTTGATGTTTTTTGAGTTTTTATGTGTTTTAATGCAATATTAATTTGGTTTTTACGAGTTGTCAATATTTTTATATAATTCCAATTACGTTAATTATTCTGATAAATAGTCCCGACCAGCTTTTGCCCCAACCATTTGCATCCGCTTGCGGTATAATGAAAAGTAGCTCACTTAACGATTTCACGAAATTCCAAATCTGGGAGTGAACTTATCCCCCAGCCCCATAGCGAAAGCCAGTTTCCCTTATGCTTACACCCATTATTGCTTTCGCGAGATAAAATTTCCTGAAAGGATAAAAAAACCAACAAATCCCCAAGGGAACCTGCTGGTCTTTCGTACTTTTCGCTCAAAAAGGAGTGACTCTTATGCAGCCGCTAGGATGTTTGATCCTGCACGGTTTTGCCGGTGATGTTCACGAGGTGCTGCCGCTCGCCCTCCATCTGAAGGAGGCGGGTTATGTCGTCGAGTGCCCGACGTTGGCCGGCCATGGCCACACACGCCGCTCGCTGGCCAAAACCTCGCGCCATGACTGGATTGCTTCCGCTGAGGAAGCGTACAAGCGATTGGCCATGCGCGTGGAAAAGATCGTCCTGATCGGCTTCTCCATGGGCGGCCTGCTCGCCTGTCAGGTAGCGGCCAAGCACCCTGCCGAACTGCTGATCACGCTCAACACACCGTACTACTATTGGGATGTGCAGCAGGCTCTGCGAAATGTGAAAATCGATTTCCGTTCTCACGTCACCCGCTACCTGAAAGGTTTGACCCGTATCCCGGTCAGCAGCATGCTGCAATTTCGCCAGCTTTTGGCGGAAACCAAAGCGCTGATGGCTCAAGTCTCCTGTCCCAGCCTGATTCTGCAAGGCCAGCGCGACGATACCGTTCAAGCGATAAGTGCCGACGCCTTACGTCAGCACCTGGGCAGTCAACAATCGGAAACGGTGTATTTCCCCAATTCAGGTCACCTTCTGCTGCACAGTCCGGACGCCCAAGAAGCAGTACGGACAATCTCCGCTGCCCTGGAGAAGCTGACTGTCTCAAAAGCTTAGCAGACAAAGCGATTTCGGCACAGTCGTACTGCTGATCTCCCCTGCTGTGCCGAAGCAATGCCCTGTCGGAGTATTTCACCACCGAGCTTCACGCCACTGAATGAAAGCAACAACCGCCTGGGTCCTTACGGAAAGACGACGGTCTTGTTTGCATAGACAAGCACACGGTCTTCCAGGTGCCAGCGCACTGCCCGAGCCAGCACAGTCCGCTCGACCTGGCGACCGATCTGCTTCAGGTCATCCACCTCGAACTGGTGTGTGACACGATGGACGTCCTGCTCAATGATCGGTCCGGCATCCAGCTCCTCCGTGACGTAGTGGGCCGTCGCACCGATCAGCTTCACGCCGCGCTCATACGCCCGCTCATACGGCTTGGCCCCGACAAAAGCAGGCAAAAACGAATGATGGATATTAATAATCCGGTCAGGATAATCCTGCAAAAACTGCGGCGACAAGATTTGCATGTAGCGAGCGAGCACGATCACATCGACATTTTGCTTGATCAGCTCGACCTGTGCCTGCTCCGCTTGGCTTTTCGTATCCTTGGTCACAGGGATGTGGTAGAACGGGATGTCGAACGACTCCACGGTTTCCTTGAGATCAGGGTGATTGCTGATCACCATCGCGATGTCGGCATGCAGCACGCCGGAATTCCACTGCCACAGCAGCTCCAGCAAGCAGTGATCCTCTTTGGAAACAAAAATCGCCATCCGCTTCCGCCGTTTCGCCTCTACAATGGACCAATTCATCTCAAACGTATCGGCAATCTGTTGGAAATCTTGCTGCAATTGGGCAAACCTCGCTTCAAGATCCACTACATCGAATTCAATCCGCATGAAAAAACGCCCGTTTTCCGGATCCGTCGTATACTGGTCGGATTGTGCGATGTTAGCTCCGTGCTCAAATAAAAACCGCGATACTTCCGCAACGATCCCCGCCCGGTCGGGACAAGCGATCAGCATTCTCGCCCGGTCCTTGTTTTTTTCACGATACGTTTGCCATTCCCTGTCTGACAGTCGGTACATCTCTCTTTTCCTCCATCACAAAGCATGAAATTTTTCTCATCAGTATAGCACGACTCAACATATGGCTGCCTGGAAAAATTATTTCTATCGTAATTTACAACTATTCACAAACGCTTCAAACAACACGAGGTATTCCGGGTTTCGGTCGATCATCATCTCCGGATGCCACTGAACCGCGACGACAAACCGTTCACCCGTCATCTCGATCCCCTCGATCACCCCGTCGGGAGCTGTCATCGTTTCCTCGAAGCCCTGCCCCAGCTCTTTGACCGCCTGATGATTCAGACTGTTGACTGCAAGCGTCTCTGTCTGAAAAATCGCATGCAGCCTCGAGTTCGGCTTGATCGCCACCGTATGTGTCGGGTAGTGTTTGGGAGCGCTGGTCAGCGTGTGGTTCATTCCATCGGGCCGCTCCAGACGCAAATCCTGGTACAGAGTGCCGCCCATCGCTACATTCAGCACCTGGGAGCCTCGGCAAATGCCCAGCACGGGAATACGCAACTCGCTGATTACTTTTTTCGCCAGCGCCACTTCATGACTGTCCCGCCGCGGTTCGATTCCACCGATGCCGTATCTGGGCAAATCGCCGTAGCATTGCGGATCGATGTCGGAGCCACCGGTAAACAAAATGCCATCGAGCATCTGCACGATCGGCTCGAGCGTTGACAGCTCTTCCGTAACCGGCAAAATAATCGGCACTCCCCCGGCACGCTCGATCGCTTTGATATAATCGTCGGCAAGCAGTTGCCACTCCTGCCCTGCCACCCCCAGGTATGTTGTCAGTCCGGCAGCGTCACTTGACGAATAGTTGGCGCAAATCCCGATCAGTGGTTTTTTCATCAAAACGTCCTCCCCATCCTTCTATGATCTGTAAAATGTCCGCCCGGCAAGAAGTCCTGACAGAACGGCTTGACGCAAACGTGCAACAATCCACTTCCATTCGCCGTCAAACGTAATAAGCCTGCCTGTTTGTTGTGACCATTTCGTCTACGCAAAAGCTGATTGTCATTCGATATGGCTGGTCTATGTCAATGCGCTGCTGGCAATACGCAACCGCACAACTACTCTGGAAAGGGTGAACCGCCTATGCAAAAAAACATGCCGCTTGCAATAATCCTGCTGGCTATCCTGCTCACGGTCGGCTGCACACCGGCAAACAACTCTACCGGCCAACCGCCTGCGCCGGAGTCAACCCGGCCACCAGCGGACGATCCGTCCCCAAATGGCGTCGCCTCCGCTCCACTCGATATCGGCAAAACAGAGTACATCCATCGAACAAGTAACAACGCTGAGCTCAAGCAGCGCTTCTTTGACGAAGTGGACAAGAAACAAGCCGTGCGCTGGAATTTTGACGTGATGACGACCGAGGGCGACCCGATCCACCATACGCTGATCTACGATCCTGCGCAAAGCCTGTTTACCCTGACCATCGATACCCGTGATGACAAGTTCGGGCAACCAAGCGTAACGGAGAAGAGCTGCAAACAGTACAAGCGTGAAGCCGACCTGCTCACTGACTGTACGGGCGAACAAAAAACGTTCGGTCTCTTCGGCGCCCCGCTGGTTCCGTTAACCGAGCAATCGGGGCTTGCCTTTATCAAGGAGCACCTCGCTGCCTATGGAGACGAGGTACTCACAGCCGCACCAGTCGCGTCTATTCCGTACATGAAGGATTACCAGCCTGCCGAGAACTACTTTTTCTATCAAGCGACGATCAAGGAGGAAGGCAAAGAGCAAACGGTCTACTTTGCCATCGAGAAAGCCACCTGGGAGGTTAACAGAAGAGCAGCAAATGAGTGATGCGACCGAACCGTGCTGCTGGCCTTTTCCGTTGCCTTGAACCTCGTATCGCGCCAGCATCGATTGCCTCGCGCCTGTAAGGAGTCGGCGATTATTCGTGGTCTTGAGCCGCTTATGAAGCAGGCTCGACTTCAATCGCCTGCTCCCCTTACTCGATCAACACGGCCCGATCAGCTGCAAACAGGTACAAGTAGCTCTCATCGACATCGCGCTGCCAAATTTGCCGGATGGCCCGTCGGTACAAGCGGATTTGCTCGCGATAACGATTCGCAATGAGACGAACGCCCTGATCGGTCGAATCTCCGCGCAGCGCATCCGTTTTAAAATCGAGCAGAACCAGCTTGCCGTCGTGCTCCTCCAGCACGCAGTCGATCACCCCTTGGACGATGACTTGCTCTTGGTCTGTTTCACGGAAGTCGCTGGACAGCTCATGCGCCGGAAGCGCCATGGTAAACGGCAGCTCGCGGCGAACCCGCACGGCCTGACGCATGCGCATGCCCAACGGCGAACCGAACAGAGCGGCAAGCTGCACGATCCTGACTTGCTTCATTTGCTCCTCTGTCAACAGCTGCCGATCGACTAGGGCCATGAGCTGCTCGCGGATATCCGCTTCGTCCAGTGAGCGCTGCAGATCGAGGTGCTGCAGCACTGTATGCGTAATCGTGCCAAGCTCCGCCGCGCTAAACGGATGGGCTTCCGCACCGCTGAGAAAGCGCGGCTTTTGCGTAATCCGCGGCGGCTTGAACGGCGTGTGCACATTCGCAGCCTTGGCGTATTTCAGATCGCTGACTGTCCACTTCGCCGCCATCGCAGCGGCGTGCTGCTGTTGATCCTGCCACTCCAGTTGACGGGCGATATACTGCCGCCATGTTTCATCTGCAGGACGATCCGGTACCGGTTGGCGGTTGGTGAGTGCCTCAAAGAGCGCCGCCTGCTGCTCCGTATCGCTCGTCTGCGGGACAAATTGCTTCGCTTCGTACAGGTGAAACGACCAGCGCGAGTCGTCCTGAATCTGTCGCAGCGGCTGTTCGGCTAGCTGCGCGTAGTCGTACAGAGGCCTGGCTGCGGAGTGGCGCACGAGTGCCCGGCCAATCCAGTCGAGATAGCCTTTTGCCTTGAGCAAATCGACATCGTCCAGTCGTTCGCCGTCCCCCGCCTGATTGCACCAGGCGCTGACGCGATCGGCAAGCTGCTTGGCCGAGCCGACGAGGATCAGCTTTTCGCGCGCACGCGTCAGCGCTACGTACAGTATGCGCATCTCTTCGGCCAGCATCTCCCGCTGAAGCTGCTTTTTGATCCCCAGCTGAGCGAGACTCGGATAGCGAAGCCGCAGCTTTTCATCGACTACGTACGGTCCGAACCCAAGCTCCTTGTGCAGCAGAAACGGGCTTTTCATGTCCATCGTGTTAAACTGCTTGCCCATTCCGGCGACGAACACGACGGGGAATTCCAGCCCTTTGCTTTTGTGGATCGTCATCATCCGCACGACGTCTTCACTCTCGCCAATCGTCCGCGCTTCTCCCAAATCACTGCCCGTCTGCTGCAGCCGTTCGACGAAGCGAAGGAACCGGAACAGTCCGCGGTACGTCGTGGCCTCATACTGACGCGCCCGATCGTACAGCAGGCGCAGATTGGCCTGCCGCTGCTGCCCGTTTTCCAAGGCTGTCACGTACTCCACATAGCCTGTCTCGCGATAAATGCGGGCGATCAGATCAGCCAGTGAGCCTTGTCTGGCAGCTGTACGCCATTCCTCCAAACAGGCGAAAAACTGACACAGCCTGCGTTGCCAGTCACTCCGCTCATCTGCATGCTCACGGATAAAATGCCGGACCGCCTGATAAAAATAGCCGTCCTTATGATGCAGCCGAATCGTTGTCAGCTCGGCTTCCGTAATCCCGACAACGGGTGAGCGCAGCACCGCAGCCAGCGGTATGTCCTGCAGCGGGTTGTCGATCACCTTAAGCAGCGAGAGCATCACTTCAACCTCTGTTGCCGAAAAATACCCATCGCTCTGTTCCGCGTAGACGGGAATGCCCGCTGCCCGCAGCTCGTCCATCAGCGGCTGCGCCGAACCGGCAGTTGCCCGCAGCAGTATGACGATGTCGCGGTAAGCGAGCGGTCGGAGCGCTTTTTTCTCCTTGTCAAACACTACGAGCGGCTTTTCTCCTTCGCCCGGGGCCATCCACTGGCGAATCCGCTGGGCGATGAAACGCCCCTCCAATTGCGCTGCGCTCACATCGTCCCGGGAAATAGCTGCAATTGCTCCGGTGCCGTCATCTCCACCGGACATGTCCGCCGATTCCGTCGGCAATGACTCCGATGCCGCAGCATCCTCGCCAGTCGCCTCGTCCTCAGGCTCGTCCCGATTGATCATGTGCAGCTCGACCGCGAGGCGCTCCGGTTCCACATCGGCGTATGTGCCGCGAAAAATCAACTCGGCTGCCTTGTCGTAGTCAATCTCTCCAACCTCCGGCGACATGATTTGCCGGAACAGGAAGTTGACGGCATTGACAACCTCGACCCGGCTGCGAAAGTTGGCCGCCAGATCGATCCGCACGCCCGCACTGTCTCCCGCCGACTCCGGATTCGTCTCGTAGCTGCGGTATTTTTCCATAAACAGCCGCGGTTCGGCCAGGCGGAACCGATAGATGCTCTGCTTCACATCGCCAACCATAAAGCGATTGGAAACACCTGTTTCCCGCTCGTCGCGGGACACAAGCTGCAGGATCGTCTCCTGCACCAGGTTGATATCCTGATACTCGTCCACCAACACCTCGACAAACTGCTGGCTCAGCTCACGGGCTACTGCCGATGGCTGCAGACCTTCGCCGTCCGACTCAGCCAGCAGCACTTTCAGCGCAAGGTGCTCCAGATCGTTGAAGTCAACCAGTGCGCGTTCCTGTTTGGCCTGCTGATACGCTTCGGAAAATTCCATCACCACGCGAGCGAGCGTCTGCATGTACGGGGCCATTTTGATCAGCCCGCTGCGGTATTCACCGGCTGAGGTGAGGAAGATTTCCTCCTGCAGCTTTTTCAGTGTATCCTTTGCTCCGTTGCGCTCTTTCTGGGCTTGTTCCTTCAGCCCCGGGTCGGCTTCCTTGACCGCAGGCAGTCTGGCAAACGCAATCCCGCGGACAGCTTGCTCCAACGCTTCCCAGCCCTCCCGAGAGGCCGCGATGGCCTGTTTTACCGCTGCCTGCTCCTGTTCGAGCAACGGTACGTAGGCTGCCGGTCCTTCCGGGGAAGCCGCCAGCAGCGCAGCTTTGCGCAATTGGCCCAGTATGCCCTGCAGCTCGAAGCGGACAGCCTGAACTACGCTTTTTGTCCACGGCAATAAGTCAAGCATCCCTTGCCCGCTCAGCGCAAACATCGCCGCAGCACGGTTTAGCCACCGGCTTGGCTGCGGATGGCTGCGAGAAAAATCATACAGCCGCAAAAGCAGCCGCGCGAGATTCTCGTCGTCCTGGCCGTCGGTCATGATGTCCGCCAGCTCGCGGAACGCCTGATCGCTCTCATACCACTCCTCCAGCTTCGCTTCCAGTACATCCTGCCGCAGCAGCTCTGTCTCCATTTCGTCGCCGATGCGAAAATCCGGATCGAGGTCAACGGCGTAATAGTGCTGCCGCAAAAGCCCCAGGCAGAAGGAGTGAATCGTCGTAATCGTCGCCCGCTGCAGATAGGCCAGCTGCTTGCGCAGATGGGCGGACTGCGGATTGGCCTGAAGTGCCGCCTTGAGCGCTTCGCCGATGCGATGGCGCATTTCCGCTGCGGCCGCATTGGTAAAAGTAACGACGAGCAACTGGTCGACACCGACCGGTTCTTCCTGATTCGTCATTTTGCGGATGATCCGCTCCACCAGCACAGATGTCTTGCCTGAACCGGCTGCCGCGGCGACGAGCAGGTTCTTGCCTTTTTGAATAATCGCCTGCCACTGCTCATCGGTCCAGCGGTCTGGTTTCTTCATCGCTTCTTCACTCATCGCCTGCGCCTCCCTTCGCGTCATGAACTTCTGCCGCTTGCTGCTCGAGTCTGTCCCATACCTGATGATCCTTCCAGCGACTAAGCATCTTCGGCTGATTGCCGGCAAACGAAGGGTCAAACTGGCAGACTGCTTTATACGCGCACGTCTGACAGGCCATCGCCGTCCCTTGCGCATACGGCTGGATGGCGATTTCGCCATTGATCAGGCGGGTGCTCAGCTCTGTCACCTGTGAGCGGACGAAGCGCTGCAACTGCTTGAACTGCTCTTTCGTCGCCACCGAAGAATTTGCCGTAAAGCTGCCGTCTTTTTTAAAAGCGAACGGGAGCAAATCGGAACGCCCGGACTCCGCCTGTTCATCCATCAGCTTGGCCAGTTCCGGATCAGCCAGCAGCAAGCCTTTCATTTTCAGCTTGGCCGACCGCTCCTTGTCCGCTTCTTCATCCGTCAGGGCTCGGCCGGCTGTGATAAACGGGTCGGCTACCTGGTAGTAGAATACGCCGCCGACTTCAGCCTGCTTGCCCAGCCAGGAATGAGCATTGCTGACCACGACGTCAAGATAGACGAGCAGCTGCAGGTTCAATCCGTTCCAGACATCTGCCATGATCAGCTTTTTCGGACTCGACTTGTAATCGATGACGCGCAGATACGTCGTCTCTCCGGCGAGCGATTGATCTACCCGGTCGATCCGGCCGATCAATTGCACGGCTGTACCGTGGCCCAGTTGAATGGTAATGCCGGGAATCTCTCCCCCCGGGCCGAAGGATACCTCCAGTCCGACCGGGGCAAATTTGCTCCGTTTGGCATGCTCACCAAGCACGTAGATCGCCCTGCCGACGGCTCGCTTCAATTTTCCGGTCAAATAGCGGTAGCGCGCCGTCCGGTTCAAAATACTGCTGCGCGTAACCGGAACCAGCTCATCGACGACCTCGTTGGCCAACTGCCTGCTCCCTTCCTCGGTCAAGCGGCTCCATTCCAGCTTTTCCTGGGCCATTTTATCGACTGCCCGCTTCAGTGAGGCGTGAAACAGCTCGCCCACGTCAAACCGTTCCAGCCGATACGTTCGCCGCTCAATCAGACGCAGCCCGTGCGAGGCAAAATGGGAGAAGGCGCATGCCTGGAACCGTTCGAGCCGGGATACGCTCATTCGCAAGGTCTTCCCGTACAGTGCTCTGCTGTCGGAAGCAGCCAGCGGTTGTGCCTGATTCGTGTAGCGGAAAGCGGACAGCAGCCATTTTTCCCGCTCCGCATCCGGTGAATGCCGGACAAACCAGTCGTACACTTCCCACCAGAAGGGAGTGAGCGATGCTCCCTTTTTCACCTGGCCGAGCAGTGTCAGCAAATGGCTGAACACTTGTTTTGGACGCCCCAGCAAAAATGCGTCCGCTTCCTCTATGCCGGTCGGCTGGTTGTGGAAGAATTGGATGGAGACGCCCGGGATCAGCTCTTTTACTCGCTCAAACAGCATTGACGGCAGCAGCCCCTTGCCTTCTTCGTCGGCCAAGGCACAACTGATCCACAGCCGCTCTGACGGCCTGGTCAGCGCTTGGTAGAGCAAAAACTGCTCGGCCAGAAGCTGCTGTTTGGCACTGGGGGCCATTTCGATCCCCGCTGCCTGCAGCCGATCGCGCTCCGCTTCATCGAGAATGCCGTTTTCCTGCGGCCGCATCGGGATTACCCCGTCGTTGGCGCCGAGGATAAACACCGCTTTGACGTGCGGGGCACGGGAACGCTCCATCGACCCGATGATTACCTGATTAAGTGCAGGCGGGACGAGGCCGAGCTGGATTCCTTCGAGACCGCTCTCCAGCACACGGGCAAAGGTGGCGGCATCGAGCTTTTCCTGCCCCATTACTTCAACGATTTGGTCGAGCAGCTCAAGCAGACCGTTCCAGACCTGTCCGTGCTCCTGCGCGGCTTGCAGGTCGCCTCTCTGTTCCGCCTCTTCCTGCCACGCTTCAAGCTTCAGAGGAATTTGCAATTCGGCGAGAAACTGATACAGCACAGTTGCCATTTCCCGGACGTTAGAGACGGCAGCGCGCTTGAGCTCAGCTTCGAAAGCAAGCAGCGGCTGCGCATAGCGCCGGCGAATCGAATCGATCTGCTCCTGCTCGCCCCCGTGACGCCCATGGAAGTGCCACGGCTCGCCTGATTTCCAAAAACCGCCGTGAATCCCGTAGGCGAGCACGTAGTTTTCCAGCTCGTCAATCTCTTCCCTTGATTCCTCGCGTCGCCCGTCCTCGCTGAACAAATCTGTCTTCAGACAGCGGAAAACGGCCTCGTAGCGCCAGTTGGACGTGACCACTTCGAGCGCCGAGCGAACCAGCTCGACGACGGGGTGATGCAGCACGGAGCGCTTCTGATCGAGAAAGTAGGGAATGCCGTATTCGGTAAACACGTTGGCAATCTCGTCAGCGTATGCCGGAATGTCGCGCAAAAGAATCGCCATCTCACCAAAGCGATACTGCTCCTGCCGGGCGAGAGCGAGCATTTGCAGCGCTACCGCCTGCACCTCGGCACGGCGGCTGGCGGCAGAATAGAGCACGATTTCCTGCTCGCGCCCCGGCTGTGGACACATCGGCGGTTTCTTCCAGGAAAAGTAGTTCGCCTCAAGCTGGCCGATCCACGGGCTCGTCGCAAACCGCCGCAGCTCGGTCATCAGCTCGGGCTGTTCCAGTTCGGCCCCTGCTTCTCTGGCCAAGCCTACCAGCCGCTGATAGGTTTTTACGGTAGGGAAAAACAGGGCCAGCTCATCCGGCTCGCCTGTACGCTCCTGCGGATCGAGACAGAGGACAATGCTCACCCGCCTGGCGTGCCGCATCAGCCTGGCGATGATCGCCAGCTCCTGATTGGTAAAGCCACTAAACCCGTCCAGATAGATCTCGCTCTCGGCAATATACGGTGAAGTGGCGACAGACTCCGCAACGCGCTTGAGCATGTCGTCAGTATCGTAGTAAACCTCGTGCAAATACCCGTCATACGCGTTTAGCAGCAGGCACAGGTCATGCAGCTTGTTAGCCAGGGTACCAGTCCCCCACTCTCTTCCCTGAAGCTGGTCCGCCGTGATGCCGTAGCTTTTGCACTCGCTGATCATCCTCGCCAGCAGTCCGGTAAAGCCCGGCTGCAAGGCAGAGCGGTGAAATACCTGCAGTTGCTCGCGATGACGCTCCAGCAGCATCCTTAGCACCATTTGCTTCCCTGTCTCGTCCACGGGCAAAAGCGTGGCACCGCCGGATTCCTGTATCAACCGGTACGCCAGCCGCTCAAAGCTGAGCACCTGCGCCCGGATCGTTCCTCCCAGATGGGGCAGCGTGGCCAGTGCATACTCGGCTTGAAAAGTGGCCTGCTCCGGTACAATGTAGATGAGCGGATGGCCGTCAGGCTGTGCGCTGAGCTTTTCTTCCAGCTCGCGAAACACCGCCGTCGTTTTCCCCGTACCTGCTCTGCCCAGTATAAATCGAACACTCACACGTCTTCCCTCTCTCTCCTGCTAGTCCAACTCCAGCTCAACCTGGCTGCCGCGCCCCAACGGCTCTGCCGGAGTGACGACCAATCGACGCGGCATCCGCACCCGAAGTTCAGGCACGTGACTGATGATGCCGATGGTAAAATCGCTCATCCGCAACCGCTCCAAAGCATTCAGAACAACCTCCAGCAGCTCTGGGTCGAGCGTGCCAAATCCTTCATCCAGGAAGAAAAACTCCAATCTCGCGCCGCGCATCTGGATTTCCACAGAGAGCGCCAGCGCCAGTGCCAGTGAAGTGAGGAAGGTCTCTCCGCCGGAAAGCGTACTGACCGATCGGCGAATGCCGCCAGCGCCTTCGTCACGGAGAACAAATTCCCCGTCGTCGCCCAATTCCAGGGCATAGCGGTCTTTGGTCATCCGTTTGAGGTGATAGGAGGCATCGCGGGCGATCGAAGCCAGCTTTTCCTCCGCGATAAACTGGACAAATGCCTTGCCCTCAAACAGCTTCTTCATGTCATCGTAGCGGCTCTGCTCGTCTGTGATCAGCTCAAGCCGTTCGTTCAGGGCAAGCCACTTTTCATGGTTTTGCTCAATCAGCGTCAGAGCCCGTCTGGCGACTGCGACCTGGTCCTTGGTCGTTTGCAGTGTCGCTTCCAATTCAGACCATACCTGACAAAGCGCTGCGTATTCATCTTCAGTGACTGACCGATCGGCCAGCCTCTCGGCAATTCGCTGCTGTTCGTATTGGTACTTGTCCCACTCCGCCTGAAACAGCCGCACCTGTTCCCGGTACGTTTTTACCTGCTCGCGCTCTGTGTAGCACCGCTCGATATGCTCCTCACTCGCCAGCCCCGATTCAGCGATGGCTTGATCGTGCGCCGTCTCTGCCTCCAGCTTTAGCCGGGTGAGCTGGTCGTGGGCTTCTTCCAGTCTGGACAGTTCATCGCGAAGCTGCTGTTTGTTTGCAAGCGATGCAGTATAAGCCTGTTCTGCTGCGGCTGTGGCAGTGCGCAACGCTTGCAACTGCTGTTCTACCTGCTGAATGCAGCTAGCGGCCCTTTCACCGTTTGTCCGCTCATTCCAAAGCAACCGCTTCTGCCCGTACAGCGCCTGGCGTTCCTGATTTCGCTCCCGCAGTGTGGCGATCTCATACGTCAGCGCGTGATGCTGCTCTTGTTTCGTCTGCCAGTCGGTGCGCTGCCGGGCAATTTGGCCGTCGAGCTCCTGGCGTTTTTTTTGCAAAAGCTCCGCTCGCTTGTCTGCCGCTTCCAGACGGTTGTACTGAAGCTCGATCTGCTCGGGAGGCATTCCCTGCGACACTTGCCGCAGCTCTGTCTCCGCCCGCTCGGCATTGAGCCTGGCTTCTTGCAGCCGCTCGCTGGCGGAAACGAGTTTTGCCTGTATCTGTTCCTTGACGACAAGCTTCCGCTCGTATTGCAGCTTTTGTTCAAGCTCGCGCTCGCGCAGTTGGCCTACGGCTTGCTGCAGCTGTCCTAACCGCTGCACATGCGTTTCACGCTGCTTTGCCTGCTCGTTGTAGCGAACTTCCGCCTGTTTGTAATGCTCCAACAATTCAGCAAACCGGGTAACCGACCAGCTTGACCCGAGCTGGCTGCATTCCTCCCTGATTGCATCCACTCGTGCTGTCAGCGCGTTTCGCTCGTCTTGCAGCAGCGCTTTCCGCTGCGCCAACCCGGCTGCCTCTTCTCTCGCCTGCTGGAGCCGCTCGCTCGTCTGCCGCAAACGCTCCTCCGCTTGGGCTACCCGTACCTCAGCCGCCTTGACCTGTTCCTGCAGCGCTTCACTCGTCAGCCCGTCAGCTTGCAGGTGGGCAGCTTCCGCTGTATGCGGATGAGTCGTCGAACCGCACACCGGGCACGCTTCTCCTGCGTGAAGCGAATCGCGCAGAACGCGGACCATATTCTCCTGCTGCCAGGCGTGCCAGTCAGCTTCCGCCTGCGCTTTTTCCGCCTGTCGGAGCCGGTAGTCTTCTGCCTCGGCCTGCTGCTGTTCGAGCAATTGCTGGATGCGTTCCTGTCCGCTCGTCCAAAGCGGCTCAAGCGCCTGCCACTTGCCCAGCCATTCGCGTTCGGCGTTGTCCGCTTCCCGCCAGTCCCGGCCCAATGCTTTTGCCTGGGAAAGCTGCTCCCGCTGACTCGCCAACACTTGCTCATCGGCGACCGGTTCTGTCTCTGCCTGTACCAATTGCTGCTGCAGTCCTTCCCGCTCCGCTGCCGCTTGACGCCAGACGGCATGGAGCTGTTCCAGCTCCTGGCTCGTCCGCCGCTCTTCCGCTTCTGTCTCCAGGACTTCGCGTTCGCTCTGCTGCCATTTGGCCCGCTCGCGCTCCCATGCTTGCTTGCTCTCCCGCGCTTGCAAAATCCGCTTGCGCTCGTCTGCCGAGACGGCACTGCCCTGCAGTTCCTGCTCCAGCTTTGTACGCTCTTGTTCCCACGCAGACAATTGCTGCCCGGCATGTGTCCATTGTTCCGTGATGTTTGCCAGTTGCGCATTTTTAGTCAGTAAAAGCGCCTCGCCTTGTTCAAGCTCGCTTTGCAGTACCGCCAGTTCCCGCTCCCACTCCAGCGCTTGCTCCAGCTTGCTTTTCCGCTCGATCAGCGCCGGTTCCGCGCTGCGCTGTTCGGCTTGCAGTGCGTGAAAGCGGCTTTCCAGCTGTTCATGTGCTTGATCGGCCCGCTCCTTCTCCGTTCGTTTCAATGCCAGCGCCTCGCCTGTTTGCTGCCATTGCTGCCGCAGCTGTCTGGCTTTGGCGATGTGCGGCCACGCCTGCACACTTGCCTCGATCTCGGTTATCCGGCTTGTCAGCCGGGACATTTCCGCCTGTCTGGCTGCCAGATTGTCCAGTTTCGCGCGGATTTGCTGCTGCTCAAGCTGTAGCTGGCGCACCTGCTCCATTTCCTGCTTTTGGGCAAATAACGTCGCTTTTTCTGCGGCGTACCGCTGCTCGTGCTCGCTAGCGGCAGCCAGTTCCTCTGCCGCCGCTTTCAACGCCTCCGGACCAGCCTCGCCCAATGCGGCCAATTCAAGCTGCAAGCGGTACTGCTCCGCCCTGTTCTGTTCATAGGCGCAGCGTATGCGCTCGTTTAGCTTTTCCCCGTATTCCTGCAGCTGGAAGATACGCTGCAGCATTTCATTGCGCTCGCTGCCCTTCAAAGTGAGGAATTTGGAAAATTGCCCTTGCGGCAAGACGACTGCACGGGTGAAATCCTGCAGCGTCAAGCCGATCAGCTTCTCCACCGCACTCGTCGCCGAACTCGCCTTTGACTCCAGTACCGTATCCGCTTCCTCATCGGTCGAGGCATGCTGAATCAGCCGCACTTCCGGAGGCCGTTTATTCCCCTTCTTGTCCAGCCCGAATTCCCGTTCAATCGTGTACCGCTGCTGTTGCGCCGCTTTGCCCAGCTCAAACGTAAAAGAGACAAACAACCGCTGCTCGTGCTGGTTCAGCACTTGCTGCGGATGCGAGTTCCCCCCCATCCGGACGACTTGTCCGTATAGCGCCAGCGTGATCGCATCGAGGATGGTTGACTTGCCGCTGCCGGTCGGTCCGAAAATGCCGAACAGGCCTGCTTCACACAGCGTGACAAAGTCGATCTCCACCAGCTCGCGATAGCTGTGCAAGCCCGCTATTTTCAATAAAATCGGTCTCACGCCGGGTCCCCTCCCTGCACTGAATCGCGCTCGCCTGCTGCCAGCATGACCCGGGCAAACAGTTCAACCACCCGCTCATCCGGCTGTACGCCGCGCTTCCGTTCGTAAAAACGGCGGAATAACTGTTCAGGGGCAAGCTCTGCCCGCTTCTCGACGGCAGCCTCATCCTCCTGCTCTTCTGCAGTACGTACCTGTACACGCTGGATTTTGATAAAGTTCTCGCTCTTTTTCTTCAACCGCTGAAATTCTGCCGGGTCGATCACATCGCTGACGTGCAGCTCAAGCTCGATCCAGCTATCGGTATCTCTGCCTTCTGCCAGCCACTGCTCCACCTGTGCAATACCGCCCGTAGCCTTCCAGCGAGCCAATGGCCTCGGGCTTTGCAAGTAGACAATTTCCTCGTTCACGGACTGGCTGGGCACGATGTCGACAACCACCACAGCCTTGCTTTGCCCCGCTTCGGAAAAACTGTACGGCAACGGCGAACCGCTATAGCGAACCAGCGGTTTCTCATTGAGCTTTTGCAGTCTATGTAAGTGTCCAAGCGCGACATAATCCGCCTTGGCCGGGAATGCCGACAGCGGTATCGTCAGCGCTCCGCCGATCTGGATCGGCCGCTCGGAATCCGTCTCGCTCCCGCCTGCAACGAACAGGTGACTCGTCAGCAGGTTCACGGTATCGTCGCGATAATGCTCGGCCAATTCGGCAAAAATTGCTTTGATCCGCTCATAGTAAGCGAGCTGCATCTGCTCCTGGTCAAAGCTTTCGCTGAGCAATTCCTTGAGCCTCGCTTCTGACGGATACGGCAAGGCGATGACGACTGCAGTATGCCCGACTCCGGGTACGGCGATCTCAAACCAGGACGGACCTGCCTGCACAATCCTGACCCGCTCTGACGAATCGTCCGTCGACGTGCAAATCGGCGCTTCTTTTGGCAGTCCGAGCAACACAATCCCTTGCTTATGCGCCAAGGGCGCTGCCGCCCGCACCCGTTCCGGCTGGTCATGGTTCCCGGCAATGACCACAACCCCGCGCTTGCCTCCTTGCGAAAGCCGTTCCACCGCCTCATAAAACAGCTCCTCCGCCCATGCCGGAGGATTGACAGAGTCGTACACGTCCCCTGCGATCAGTACGAGATCAATCGCCTTCTCATCGGCGACCCGGCATAGCTCATCGATGAATGCCATCTGCTCTTCACGGCGGTCACGCCCTTCCAGCAGCCGTCCAAAGTGCCAATCGGCCGTATGTAATATCCGCATACCGTCCTCACCCCACGATCATTTGTTTGCTTTTATTGTACCAGAAGAATGGGGGAGGGGGTAAGTCCTTCATGCTGCAGTGGTGACGAGAGTGAAAAGAGGACTGGGCTTCGTTCGTTGCGGCTTTTGCAGGGAAGCGCGCTCTGTCCGGCTCCGCTCCAAAAACGGCACGTCGACCAAAATTTCAAGGAAGATTATTCAATCGTAGAGTTGGTCTATAAAGCTGTGCCGTTTTTTCCGCTCCACCTGGGTTAAGCCGCAAAGGCCTCCGCCCATTCCTCTTTTCTCTCTCTACCAGCTACGTGCATCAACGGACTGAAAGAGAAAGTAAAAAATAGTGAAAGGTTAGCCAGGAAGAGAGGAACCCAGCATCCTCCAATAGGCTACATAGCCCTTACACCCGATTTTTTACTTTCTTCTTTATTTTTTTCTTTTTCGATCATGTTATTTTGGGGCGCAGTTCAGCTTTTTAAACGGATTCGGCCTGAATACTCCCTCACAGGCGGTGTCACTTGCGAAGCGAACCTTTTTTGCCATTCCCTCCCCCAAAAGTAAAAAAGGTGAACTCCCTTAATAATGCTGGGTATCCACCTCTAAACTATATAAGTCCGAGCTCTGTATGAAAGTACTGCAAAGTATTATAAGAACTGTTAATTCGGCTAAGAACGCGGATATCATTTTTTTGAACGGCTTTGCAGTACGTGTCGACATGGCGATAAAAGTCACGTTTGATTTTGCCTGCATTTCTGACAATCAAATCATGTTGGTATTGTGGAATTGTTTTTTGTGATAAGAAAGCGTATTTTGGGAGATCGTTAATGATAACAGCTTTTGTATAATCCAATCCTTTTCTCCCATTTCCAAATGTAAATCCGATTCCATGCGGCATTTCACTACGAAAGGGTATTAAAAAGGTATTCCCCTTATATTAGGTGACAAGATGAAGGTATTGTCTGTTAGTATTTTTCATAATTTCAGAATATATACCATAGTCTTGATAAAATTGCCTATTTAGGTGCATGTATTGAAAGTCATTTTTAGGCTGATTGTTCATTATAGACTCCCAAATGGAAAATGGCGCCATATCAGCGCCATACCATCTTCATCATTCGTTTGGCTTTTGTTTTTAGGGTGGGCTGCCATTCGCACCACGATCATTCGTTTGGCTTTTGTTTTTAAGGTGGGCTGCCATTCGCACCACAATCGACACCTATATTGTAGTATAACCTATGACAAGAGTCAATAGGTTTTCCCAACACAGGTTGATGAAGATGGCCTTCTTAATTTATTCCTTCCCCTTTAGAATTATGTATAACTTTCGGAATCATGTGTTTCAAAACGCTAACAAACGAGTAGCCTTCCCCGCCAAAGTGTCGTTTCTTCGATACAGTCTATTCGATTAAAATATCATAAACATGCGGAGGATTTTTCGGTAGCTATGGTCAATTATGCTTATACTTTTCAGTAGCTCTTTGATATTTACTAAGCAATACTCCGCGTATAATCTTCCAAAACTAGCGACTTAGCCTGATCGAAGCATAGATCAGGCTATCTGTATTTCGACAAGGTAACATTTTCTCTCCCTCATCTTTTTATAGGGAAAAGGTGAGAAGATAGAAGTACATTCCCTATATTCACATGAAGAATCTGCTTCTGCCTAAGACACTCAATTGAACCTCTGCGGCCCCTTTAACACCTGCAAGCAAATATAGCAAAGCGTTCCGAACAGGCAAGTGATGACCATCGAGTGGAAAATCGTCGCATACAGCACCAGGTTGGACGACACCACGTATCCCCCGCTCAGCACTTGAATGACGACCAGCAAAAATGCAAGAATCCCCGCAGAGTAAACGTCACGTCGCATCGTCTTGTACTCGCGAATCCCCCAGATCATCAGGATCAAAATCAATATAAGCAGGATTGCCGCTGCCAAACGGTGGGCAAACTGGATTCCCACCTGTCCAGTCAGCTCGGGAATGAGCTTTCCCTGGCAGAGCGGCCAATCCGGACAGCCGAGGCTTGACCCGGTATGGCGCACGTATGCCCCCAAATAGACGACTCCGTATGCGTATATCGTTACGAACCAGGCAAAAAACCGATACCCTTTCGATACTCCACCCTGGACCAATTTTGCCACGCGATCCCGCTGCAAGACGAAGATAGACAGAAGCAGCACGCCGGTAAACGCAAGCAAGGAAAAGCCAAAATGCAGCGCCAAAACGGGCGGAGACTGCGGCCAGATGACAGCGGCCGCACCAAGCAGAGATTCCAGTACGATAAAGAACAGGCCGAAAATCGCCAAGCTGCGGACTTCCTGATTCTTGGTGTATCGCCGCCACGCCCAAATGGAAAAAATCACCACAATAATTCCGCTTAACCCGGTCACAGCGCGGTGCCCGTATTCAATCATCGACTGCAACGTGTATTCAGGTACCCATTTTCCATTGCATAATGGCCAATCGTTTCCACAGCCAAGTGCTGAATCCGTTTTCGTTACAAGCGAGCCTGCAATCATGACGAGAAACATTGTAATCGAAGCCACAACAGCCAAGGCTTTTAGCCATCTATCCATTCATACACCCCATTTGCCCCAGCTAGTCACTGTTTCAGCGCAGCGCCGAAAACTGCTCATTTCTATCTACTAACATATAGAAACACCCCTTGCGATGCAAGGGATGTTCCCTTATAAGATATGATCGTTTCGTGTCAATCGACTAGCTTGGCAGCGTGATTGCGCTGATGAACATGGCTGCGCACATCGCCGTCAGATAGATCAAGGAATAGCCAAACAGCTTTTTCGCCCAAGCAATATCGTCCTTGGTAGAAAAACCTTTGTACAGCAGTACGAGATAGATAATGCCGAGCACCAATGCCGCGGCCAGATAGACATAGCCGAGGTTGCCGTGCAGGAAGAGCAACAGAGATGCAGGCACCAGGGCTGCAGCCCATAAAAACATCTGGCGCTTCGTTTCAGCGAAGCCTTTGACGACCGGCAGCATGGGAATGCCTCCGGCGCGATACGCTTCTACTTTTAGCATAGCCAACGCGAGAAAATGCGGCGGCTGCCAGAGGAACAAAATCAGGAAGAGCAGCCACGCTCCGATATCCATTTGGTTCGTCACTGCGACCCAGCCGATCACAGGCGGAGCTGCACCGGCAATGCCGCCGATTACCGTGTTCAGCGACGTAACCCGTTTGAGTGGCGTGTAGATCAGGACGTAAACCACGTGTCCGATCAGTCCCCACACCGCCGCCAATGGATTGGCAAATACTGTAAGCACGAGCAATCCGGCAATCAACAGAGCGATCCCGATCGCCAGCGCATTGCGCGGATGGATTTTCCCGTTAGCGACAGCGCGATTGACCCGCTTCATTTTCAAATCCAGTTCGCGGTCCCAGTAGTTGTTTAGCGCTGCTCCGGAAGCGATGACAAATGCTGTACCGAGCAATGTCCAAATTGTCAGCTTCAGTCCGGGTGCTGCCTCCGAGGCCAACCAGAGCCCGATAAACGTAGTCATTAAGTTCGAAATCGTAATGCCTGGCTTCGTCAGGTGCAGATAATCACTCCATGTCGCACGCTGAAGCTGTTGCTGCCCATCAGCCACAGGAGAATCGGTCTGAAGCGACTCCTGAATAGCAGCTGGTTGATCCATGTGTAAACCTCCTTTTTACGTATCCGAAAAGATCAAGTAAGCTTGCCGTTCAGCTCTTTTCGAACTTTATTCAGAGAAACTGCTTGCGGATAATAAAAATTGGGCATCGCCAGACGATGGCGAAACCTTTCAAATAAGGGCCGACTTATCACAATGTGCGTACATGATTACTGTACCAGATCAAAATTTCCTTTTCCACTCTGAATCTTGACAAATTCTTTAAACTTTGGAACTGCCTAATTTTCTTTGCACGACGAACCACCCTAGATGAATATCCATAGTGTGTTAGTAGTCTATAGGTCAGCAGCCTGTTTTTGCTTATCCCTTCACATTTAACAGGTAAAGCCAAAGGGGGTTGGACATGGAGTTCCACTTAACGATTATCGGTCTTTTTGTCGGCTTTCTCGTCGGGCTAACGGGGGTGGGCGGAGCAGCTTTGCTTACGCCACTCTTGATCATGATTGGCATTCAGCCTACAATCGCCGTAGGTACCGACCTCGTTTACAACTCCATCACGAAAGTTTTCGGGGCATTTCAGCATTGGCGCCAGCGCACCGTTCACTTATCCATCGTCTTCTACTTTGCCCTGGGCAGCATACCGTGTGCCGTGATCGCCGTCAACCTTTTGCAATGGGTGGAACACGTCTACGGTGGCACGGATTTCATCATAAAAAAAGTTCTTGGCTTTGCCCTGGTGCTGATCCCGATTGCCATGATCCTCAAAACGATTCAATCCAAACGTGAACCTCATCCTAACCGATGGCAACTCATGGACGTCAAAGAAAAGCGGAAGCTCATTATCCTGATC
>CAMIVR010000015.1 GCA_946402065.1 uncultured Brevibacillus sp.
GGTATTCTCCTCGCTGTAATAAGCGCTTTCCAGCATGACTTTGCGGTCTTCCAGCACTTTTAGCAGCTTGTTCATCTGAATCGGGTGCAGCTCGCCAATCTCGTCAAGGAACAAAATGCCGCCGTGGGCTTTCGTCACTGCTCCCGGCTTGGGCTGCGGAACCCCCGCCTGACCGAGCGAACCGGCGCCTTGATAAATCGGATCATGCACAGAGCCGATCAGCGGATCCGCAATCCCGCGCTCGTCAAATCTGGCGATGGTCGCATCGATTTCAATGAATTTCGCGTCGCTTTTAAAAGGGGAGTGCGGGTTTTTCTTCGCCGCCTCCAGGACGACGCGGGCTGCTGCCGTCTTGCCGACTCCCGGCGGGCCGTAAATGATCACGTGCTGCGGATTCGGTCCGCATAGCGCGGCCCGCAGCGCTTTCAAGCCGTCCTCCTGACCGACGATCTCCTTCAAGTCAGTCGGGCGCGTTTTTTCCGACAGCGGCTCTGTCAAGGCGACCATCCGCAGCTTGCGCAGTTGGTCCAGGTCTTTGCGCGACTCACGGTCCGTAGACGTCTTCGCATTGCGCTGCGTCCGCAGCAAGCTCCAAAAATACGCACCGATAATAATCCCGACGACCACTTCGATACATGCGATTACTAATGTCGTATAGTCCATTTTTCGTTCCCTCCCAAAAACTCGCTCAGGAAATTTGCCAAACTCTCTATTAAAGCCATTGGCGGCTGTAGTCGAGTCCTTCACGCTATACTCTGTAGTATTGCCTAGGTGTTGAGGGAGTAAACGAAAAAAAACCACCTCGGCCAAGAGGTGGTGGAAAAGCTATGGGCATGAACGGGTCAGGCCGTTTCGCTGCGCAGCGTTGCGCCTTCCTTGTCAGTCAACTGCGGCTTCACTTTGTCGCGTACAGTCTCCTCGGTGATGACGCACTTGCCGACATCCTCACGGGATGGCAGCTCATACATCATATCGAGCATGATCTGCTCAATGATTGCCCGCAGACCGCGAGCGCCTGTATTTCGCTTGATCGCTTCTTTGGCGATTTGCGTCAGAGCCCCTGCTTCGAACTCCAATTCGACGCCATCGAGCAGCATCAGTTTTTGATACTGTTTGACCAGCGCGTTTTTCGGTTCTGTCAGGATGCGGATCAACGTATCCTCATCAAGCGGTTCCAGCGTGGCCAGAACCGGCAGACGTCCGACGAACTCAGGGATCAGGCCGAATTTCAGCAAGTCCTCCGGCAGCACGTACTTGAGGTACTCGCCCGCTTTCAGATCGCCTTTCGCGCCTTCGGTATGATCCGTGCCGAAGCCGATCACCTTTTTGCCGATTCGGCGTTTGATGATTTGTTCGATGCCGTCAAACGCACCGCCGCAAATGAACAGGATGTTCGACGTATCGATTTGAATGAACTCTTGGTGCGGATGCTTGCGGCCACCTTGTGGCGGCACGCTGGCTACCGTACCCTCGAGAATTTTCAACAGCGCCTGCTGTACGCCCTCGCCTGATACGTCGCGCGTAATCGACGGATTCTCGGATTTGCGAGCCACCTTGTCGATTTCATCGATGTAGATAATGCCTTTTTCCGCCTTTTCCACATCGTAGTCGGCTGCCTGGATCAGCTTGAGCAGGATGTTCTCTACATCCTCACCCACGTATCCGGCTTCCGTCAGCGAAGTGGCGTCCGCAATGGCAAATGGAACGTTGAGAATCCGCGCCAGCGTTTGGGCCAGCAGCGTCTTGCCGCTGCCAGTCGGTCCAATCAGGACGATGTTGGACTTCTGCAGCTCGACATCCTCTATTTTCGCTCCGGTGTTGATCCGCTTATAGTGGTTGTATACCGCGACCGACAATGACTTTTTCGCAACATCCTGACCAATTACGTAGTCATCGAGGATTTTGCGAATCTCCATCGGCTTGGGAATTTCCTTCATGTCAATTTCTTCGTCGTTCCCCAGCTCTTCCTGGACAATTTCATTGCACAGCTCGATACATTCATCACAGATGTATACGCCAGGTCCGGCTACAAGTTTGCGAACCTGTTCTTGTGACTTGCCGCAAAACGAGCATTTAAGCTGACCTTTGTCGTCATTGAATTTGAACATTCCTTATCACCTCTTGTCGGTCAATTCCTTACCTGATCAATTACTTTGTCAATTAAACCATACGCTACGGCCTCTTCTGCACTCAAGAAATTGTCGCGATCGGTGTCCTGTTCCACCTTCTCGTACGGCTGACCGGAACGCTCCGCCAAAATTTCATTCAGCTGGCGTTTCGTCTTGAGAATCCAGTCGGCGTGAATGCGGATGTCTTCCGCTTGACCGCGAACGCCTCCGAGCGGCTGATGAATCATCACTTCACTGTTCGGCAAGGCGTAACGCTTGCCTTTGGCTCCCGCAGCGAGCAGGACTGCTCCCATGCTGGCCGCCATGCCGATACAGATCGTGGAGACGTCTGGCTTAATGTACTGCATGGTGTCAAAAATCGCCATGCCAGCCGTTACCGAACCACCAGGTGAATTTATGTACAGACTGATGTCCTTGTCGGGATCTTCAGCGGCGAGAAAGAGCAATTGCGCGACGACGAGGTTGGCCTCTTCATCGTCAATTTCACTTCCGAGGAAGATGATCCGATCTTTCAGCAAGCGCGAGTAGATATCGTACGCACGCTCACCTCTGTTTGTTTGCTCAATGACCATAGGGACTAGCATATGTACCGTCCTCCTCTACTCTTTGGTAGAAAAACACGTGGTTAGAAAACAAGGCACGAATACGCTGTTCGTGCCTTGTACTCATGACTAGATTATGCAGTGACTTTGCTTTCTGCAACCAGCAAGTCTACTGTTTTGCGCGTCAAAATGTCGGTGTAGAGACCAGCCAGCCCATCTTGAGCGGCAAACAGCTTGCGCAGCTCATCTGCAGGACGTCCGTACATGCCGGAAAGCTTGTTCAGCTCTTCCGTGATATCGGCTTCTTCCACTTTGATTTCTTCCGCTTTCGCAATCGCGTCCAGCGTCAGGGCCGTGCGCACACGGGATGTAGCATCGGCGCGCAATTGGTCGCGCAGCTGGCTTTCATCCATTCCGGAGAATTGGTAGTAAAGCTCGATGTCCATGCCCTGGTATTGGAGACGTTGGGCGAATTCTTTCACCATTTGGTCGAGCTCTTGCTCAATCATGACGGATGGAATGTCGATTTCTGCGTTCTCGCTCGCTTTGAGCACGAGCTGCTCGCGAATGTGCGTCTCTTTGTCGGACTCGGCTTTTTTCTCCAGCTTTGCTTTCGTATCTGCCTTCAGCTCTTCCAGCGTATCGAACTCGCTCACGTCTTTCGCGAATTCATCGTCCAGCGCAGGCAGGTTTTTGCGTTTCAGGCTGTTCAGCTTCACTTTGAACAGCGCTTCTTTGCCAGCCAGGCTCGGAGAGTGGTACTCTTCCGGGAAGGTAACCGTAATATCCTTCTCGGCACCTACCTCCATGCCGACAATTTGCTCTTCAAAACCGGCGATAAACGTACCGGAACCGATTTCCAGGCTGTAGTTTTCCGCTTTTCCGCCTTCAAAAGCAACACCGTCCTGGAAGCCTTCGAAATCGATGTTGACCAGGTCGCCGTTTTGCACAGCACCTTCTTCGACAGCGATCAGTTCGGCATGGCGCTCTTGCATGCGCTTCAGTTCAGCATCCACATTTTCTTCCGTTACGGCAAAATCTTTCGGTTCGATTTCAAGCTGTTTGTAATCGCCGAGCTTCACTTCCGGCTTGACTGTGACCGTCGCCTTGAAAACGAGGGTTTCCCCTTTGCCCATTTTCTCAACGTCAACTTCGGGGCGGTCAACCGGCTCGATGCCTGTTTCACGAACAGCCTGTCCGTAAGCAGTTGGAAGAATAATATCAAGAGCATCCTGATAGAGGGATTCTACACCGAAGCGCGCTTCGAACATCTTGCGCGGAATTTTTCCTTTACGAAAACCAGGAACGTTGATTTTTTTCACGACTTTCTTGAACGCTTGGTCTAACGCTTCGTTAACTTGATCGGCTTCGACTTCAACCGTCAATACTCCCTGGTTATTCTCTAACTTTTCCCATTTTGCTACCACTTAAACTTCCCCTCCTAGATTGTTTCCCAAAACAACTCGAAAGGTCGGTTCAAAAAAAGGTGATGTATCATAAAAAAAGCGCCACCAGCATTGAACGACCTCTATAAAGTACATAGGACATGGTGCTATGTACGTTACATGCCATTATAACCATTATAGTATATCACAAACGAAACATTTTTCAAGAAGCTACCTGTTGATCCGGTACGTGCCTCCCAATTCCTTGATGCGCGTGCCTTTCGCCTCATAAAAGACGACCTCCACCTGGACGCCTTCGTCCGTTGCGCCCGCCTGATTGAGCACGACGTAGGTCGGCTGCGGAAACTGGCGCGGGCTTTGCAAGCTGCCCGGATTGATAAACAGAATGCCGCGCTCTTCCGTACAGACGGGAACGTGGGAATGACCGAAAATGACGACGTTTGCCCCTGTCTCCTCAGCACGGTAGTGCAGCCGCAAGAGGGAATTTTTCACCCCGAAGAGATGTCCGTGCGTCTGGAAAATGCGCAGGCTCTGCCAGTTTGTCACCCGTTCGAGGGCAACTTCGCTCGGGGCGTCGCAATTCCCGCGGACGAGTGCCATCCGCTTGAACGGCTCGAGCTTGTGGTCGACACAAAAATCTCCGCAGTGCAGCACTATTTCTGCCGGATGCCGCTCCACGACTTGGCGCACTTCCTTTTGCAGGCCGTGCGAATCGCTCATGATCAATAGGCTCACGGTTTACTCCCCCAAAAATCGCTTCAATAACGCTTGCATGGCAGCGCCCCGATGACTGATCTGATTTTTCACATCTGCGGGCAGCTGCGCCATCGTACACAGCCGCGTCGGCAAGTAAAACACCGGATCGTAGCCGAAGCCGCCACTGCCCGCCGGCTCCCGCAAAATGACGCCCTCACAGGCTCCGCTCGCAAGAATCGGCTCCTGCCCGGGCTCGACGTAGGCAAGCGTGCAGCGGAAACGGGCCGTGCGCTTCTCCATCGGGGTGTCTGCCAGAGCGTCCAGCAGCTTGCGCCAATTCGCTTCGTCAGTAGCCCCTTCCCCTGCGTAACGGGCCGAATACACGCCCGGCGCCCCGTTCAATGCATCCACCTCAAGCCCGGAATCGTCGGCAATCGCGGTCATTCCGGTGTAGTTGGCAATCGTCAACGCTTTTTTGATCGCATTGGCCGCAAATGTCTCGCCATCCTCGACCACTTCCGGTGCCTCCGGAAATTCACTCAGGCTGACGACGTTCCATTGCAACGGGGCAAACAGGCGGTTAAACTCCGCTACTTTGCCCCGGTTGCGGGTCGCCAGCACAATTTGTTGCTCTTTACGCATGGCTGCCCTCCGCCAACACCGCCTGGGCAGCATTTTTATGTACGAGCTCGGCAACTTCTCCCAGCACTTGCTTTTGCACGGCAATCAATTCATTCACGCCTTTTTGGCCCAATGCCAGCAGCTGGTGCAATTGCTCAACGCTAAACGGCGCTTCTTCTCCCGTCCCTTGCAGCTCGACGAATTTTCCCGCTCCGGTCATGACGATGTTCATGTCGACAGTCGCTGACGAATCCTCCTTGTAGTTCAAGTCGAGCAGCAGCTCTCCGTTGATCATCCCGACAGAGGTCGCCGCAAGAAAATCGGTGACCGGGAGCGTTTTCCACGTACCGGCCTGGACCAGCTTGTGCATGGCATCGATCATCGCCACGAATGCCCCGGTAATGGATGCCGTGCGCGTGCCGCCGTCAGCCTGGATGACATCGCAATCGATCCAGATCGTACGTTCGCCCATCGCTTCCAGCTGGACGACCGAGCGCAGGGCACGGCCGATCAGACGCTGGATTTCCATCGTCCGCCCGCTGACTTTGCCTTTTGCCGCTTCGCGGGCATTGCGCGTTTCTGTCGCCCGCGGAAGCATGGCATACTCCGCGGTAATCCAGCCCTTACCGCCATTGCGCATAAACGGAGGAACGCGGTCCTCCAATGTCGCTGTACAGATCACCTTCGTGTCGCCGACCTCGATCAAACAGGAGCCTTCCGCATGTTTTATGTAATTGCGCGTAATGCGTACCTGGCGCAGTTGGTCATTCGCCCGTTCATCGTGTCTCATCATTCGTTCCTCCTATTTGTTTATCTCCTGCGCAATCACTATTGCGAGATATGCTAAGTCTGCTCATTATACCAAAGCCGGGAATCGTTCTGCCACTCCCAGCTGACGCTTTCGTGAAAACAAACTCCACGCCGTTGGCTGGCGTGGAGTGCCCCAGTTAGAACTGCATCGAATTAATTTGCGTCGGACGGACGACTGGCTTGCTGAAGTCAAGTCCTCCCGAGCTGGCAAGGGGCTTTCCGTCTACGGTGATTTGGACCTTCTTGGCTCCTGTCGTCTCCGTCAACGAAAGCACCAGGGCCTCCATCGCATCGGGATTCGCTTCTTTTCCGCTGTCGTACTTCAATACGTCGTCACTCAAGTCAACTTTGACCAGGCCGTCCTTTTCTTCGATGTGGTTTACTTTCGTCGTCTTCAGCAGCGAGCTGTACAGCGGCGCACCTTCTTTTGGACCCTTGATCAGCTCTTCGACGACCGCTTTGGCGACATCCCCCGTCTCCGGCACCAGCCGGGTGACCGGGACAAAGTAGCTGCGCTGATCATCGAGCTGCCCCTGGAAGTATATCGTTATCGGTGTCGTCCGGCCCGGTGTAGCGCCGTCGGCCAGCTCCAGGTTGATGGCCTGCTTCCGGTCAAGGTGGGAAACCGGCGTATTGTCGACAGGCATCTCGGTTAGCGGCGTGCCATTTACCCAAATCGAGACGTTTTTGATCGACTCGAACTCCGTCAGTGACAGCGTCACGGCATCGACGATTTTTTCTTCATCTTCTTTCGCGTACTTTTTAAATTCCGGTGAAAAATCGACGGTCGCCAGTCCATTTTTTATCGTCATGCCCAGCACCTTCGTACCTTCCGGGAGGATTGCCGCAAAGCCCTGCGGCAGCAGGTTTTGGACCGGTCCACCCTTGACCATGTACGTAAGCACCTGTTTGGCTGACCCTTCGACCTTCGGCAGCGACAGCATGACAGGCACGACGAAGCCATTGGCATCCAATAAATAGACAGTCCGCTCCGTTTTTGCCTGGGCTGTCGCCGCCGCCCCATTTTCATCGGTGCCCGGAGCCGCTTTGTCTACGCCGATACTCCCACCTTCAACACTCACATCTGACTTCGGCGGATCGATGCTCGCCTCCTCCGAGGGACCGAATAGCCCACACCCAGCCAATAGCATCGCACTGACGCCAAGCACTGCCGTCACTTTCCCCACACGCCGGATTCCCATCACTTCTTACCTCCTCGCAACACTTTGTACTACCATGTATACGAGCTTATCCGAGGTTTATGCGTGATTGTCCGAAATGGCGAGCAGGCTATTGACATTTTTGCCGACAGAATGTGCTCTCCGTCACGGAAAACCAAGCCCCTGCCTGTGAGCGGCCGCGGTGTAACGATTCTGCGCTGCTAATCCATTTGGCTTACAGCGGTCGGCAGACTCTGTACGCGAATTTCCCGGCCCAGCCACTGCTCACCGATCTCCTGAAAAATGTGCGTGTCGCCACTGGTGAAAAACTGATGTACCGGTTCGGCCGATGCATTGTCCGTATGCAGTGCCCGGGCAGTGAACAAGTCGGTAAGCTCACGGGCCGTCTCCTCTGCCGAGTTGATCAAGGTGACGCTTGCGCCCAGCACATCTTGAATCAAAGGGGCCAAAAGCGGGTAGTGCGTGCAGCCGAGTATGAGCGTGTCGAGCTGTTCCCGCTTGAGCGGACTCAGCGTGGATTCGATGACATCGTGGGCGTTGACTGTTTCCAGAAGCTGCTGCTCGACCAGCGGCACAAATGCCGGACAAGCCAGACTCGTGATCGTCAGCTCCGGATTCATCCGCTTCAGGGCGCGTTCATAGGCGGCTGTGCGGATCGTCGTCTCCGTCCCGATCACACCGATCCTGCCGGAACGCGTAGCGGCGATGGCAGCCCGTGCCCCTGGCTCGATGACCCCGATGGCCGGCAGGTTGGTGCTGGCATACAATTCGTCCATGATGACGGCCCCAGCGGTATTGCAAGCGATGACAAGCGCTTTTACATCCAGATTTTGCAAGAACTGAATCAATTGAAAGCTGAATGCCCGTATTTCGTGCGTAGGCCTTGATCCGTAAGGGCATCGGGCATTATCACCGACGTAAATGATCTGCTCGTGTGGTAACTGGCGAAGAATCTCACGTGCTACTGTCAAACCACCAACGCCTGAATCAATGATGCCGATTGCCTGCTGTCTCTTCATTCATCGATTCTCCCTTTCGTATTCGCTGCTACTACAGTATGCCACAGCTTGGTGTCGTGTACCATGCACGGGCTGAACCTATCGTGGGCGTCGTACATATAGTAAGGGCAGGAGGGCTGCCCAAAAAAGGCAGGGTCGTCCTAGCCGGACTGGTGCGGCCAAACAACGTGCTGAAAAAACGCCAATGCGGCATGGGCAAGCACTTCGCTTCAAGAGAGCATGCTTGTCAATGCCTGGCCGTTTTGCATTGAAAAAGGAGGAATCCCGGATTGACAGTAAAAAAATTAACCGATCTGATCACCTGGGCTGAATGGGGGCGGCAATGGGTCGATTATTTGCAGCACCATCCGGAGCTGGTGCCCACATCCAACCACAATCTGAAAAAATACGACATGGCCTTTACCCAAATCTGCAATCGCGCCAATCTCTACCTGGGCCGGGAAACGCCGGAGCCGGACATCGTCCGCCTGGCGGTTAAAGCGGATGAAATCCAGCGCAGCTTTCAAGATCTGCTCCGGCTTGTTCAGGAGGCGAAACAGGAGTCTCCTGAGCCTGCGGAAAGCAATCCCGCTTCCTTGCGCAGCCAGGACGACATCGTCTATCGCCCGATTCCCGTCGGAGGCCACAAACTCCCGCCGCTGCCCTATGCATACGACGCCCTAGAGCCATACATCGACGAAGAGACGATGCGCATCCACCACAGCAAGCACCATCAGAGCTACGTCGATGGGTTGAACAAGGCAGAGACGATGATGGCCAAGGCCCGCAGCAATAACGACTACGATTTGCTCAAGCACTGGGAGCGTGAAGCCGGGTTTAACGGAGCCGGCCATTATTTGCACACGATTTTTTGGCAAGTGATGAGCCCATCTGGCGGCGGCCGACCACAAGCTGAGCTGATGGAGCAGATCAAATGCGATTTTGGCAGCTTTGAACAGTTTAAACAGCACTTTTCACAGACTGCGGAAAAAGTTGAAGGCGGCGGCTGGGCCATCCTCGTCTGGTCTCCCCGTGCCGGACATTTGGAAATCCTCATGTCGGAAAAATACCAGTGGGATGAAATTCCTCTGCTTGTGCTCGATGTCTGGGAGCATTCCTACTACCTTTCCTACCGCAATAACCGCAAAAACTTCGTGGAAGCCTGGTGGAATGTAGTCAATTGGGATCATGTAGAGGAACGCTTCAAACAAGCGCGAGCGCTTCGCTGGCAGCCGTGCTGATTCGTTTTTTACATTTTTTCACGGAAGACGGGCTGAAAAATGCCCGTAAAAAATAATCGCGCAAATCGCTGCAATCGTCAAGGCGGTGCATCATGCGAAAGCGACCCTCTCCCGCAAGCTGCCTGGATTGGGTCGCTGTTTTGATTCGCTGCTATACGTTCACCGATTTGTCTTCACCGGCAAACTGGGATTCCTTTTTCAAAATCTCCTCGAGCGAAATGCTCAATGCAGCCTCGGGTCCCTCAAAGTTGTTTTTGTAGTAAGCGAAGTCCATGATGATCAGGATGATAAACATCCCGAGCAATGCGTAAAACGCCGTTTCATTCGGCGGAACGATCATTAGGATCGAGATAAAGACGATCCAGATCAGGCAGAGCACGTTGATCGGCTTGCTCCAGTTGCCCAGGTTCCACGGGCCGAAATGCTTCGGCTTAAAGTGCCCCCTGGCTTCGGCAACGAGCTTCAGGTACACGGGAATGCCGTAGGAGACGTACAAGCCGACGACGCTGACCGCAGTCAGGAACGCCAGGGTACTGTAAGTCGTTTCCGGGTTGATCAGCTTGACGATGTAATCGAGCAGCACGAGGGCAAAGGAGAGGATGACCACGAGCCAGATCGATTTGGCCGGGGTCCGATATTTTTTGGAAATCTCGGCCCAATGCTTGCTGCCGGGCATGCCCTTGTCGCGTGAAAATGCGTACATCATCCGGGAGAACGACGTAATGGACGACAGGCCGCAGAAGAACATCGCAAATGTCACCAGCCAGAGAATGACGCGGCCGAACGTTCCGCCCAACGCTTCGCTGATAATGTAGATAAACGGATTGCTGTCGCCGGCCGCTGCCCCGGCATCCTTGATGGAGAGTGTGACCATCGCCAGCATGATAAAGCCGAACACAAAGGAAAACGCGACGGAAGAAAAGATGCCCCACGGTGCCCGCACGCGCGGATTGACCGTCTCTTCAATCGTATGGGCCGAGGCGTCAAAGCCGGTAAACGTCCACTGCGCTTGCAAGAGACCGATCAGGAAGGCGAAGAGGTATGGTTTGTCGGAGAAGGTCTGCCCGACTTTGAACAGGTAGTCGACCGGCTGCAGCTTGTCGGTGAAAAATGCCAGGCTGACGAACAGGATCAGAACGACTGCAATATGGTACCACGCTGAGAAGTCATTTAAGATTGCCACCAGACGAATGCCAATATGATTAAAAATGCCGTGAAGCAGTACCGTGATTGCAAAGACAACCAACGTCGTCGTCAACGTCGATTCATATCCGAATGAGCCAGCCAGCAGCAGATCGGCAAACGTCGCAAACGAATAGTCGATCCCTGCGACGATGCCGATCATTCCGATCAAATTAATCCACGCCGTATACCAGCCCCAGCGCTTGCTGCCGAGGATTGCCGCCCAGTGGTACAACGCCCCTGCGGTAGGGATCGCTGACGCCAGCTCTGCCAGTGAAGCGGCGACGAGCATGACGAACAGCGCGACAATCGGCCAGCCAAAGCCCATCATGCCCGGCCCGCCATACGTTAAACCATGGCCGTAGAGAGAGACCGCACCCGTTAAAATCGAGATGATCGAAAAAGAAATCGCAAAGTTCGAAAATCCGCCCATATCGCGCAGCAGCTCCTGCGCATAGCCAAACTGATGCAGGTACTTTTTATCTTCTTGCAATTGATTTTTTCTGTCATTCTGTGACATGTCTTTTTCCTCCCTTCGGCTGGTTATCGTTTCTTCGCCCCGATAAAGCTCTCATGTTTGCGTTCATCAAAGTTGCGCACTGCTTGGTTCGCTTTCATGGAAATTGCAACCGCTACGACAAGTGTGAGTAGAACAATGAGGATACCCAAGCCTAACATTATGCCCACCTCTTCCTTTCGATATGGCTGTTTCCTGTTAGGGCTCGCGATGAAATTAGCGGAAGTTATTTCATCGCGATGCCTTAGTAAGCGTCTGTCGTGCCTGTTCGTTGAACACATGATGCCCCGCCTTTCACCTCCCTTCCTGGCTACAAGCTCAATTTCACCCCGCTCGCTTGCTGCTCGAGCATTTTTTTCAAGACCGTACCGATATGTGCACCCGCTTCGATCGGTGGCGTCCCGCCGCGATGGATATTGGAGATGACAGTGCGGTTGGACTCCACCGTACCTTTGCGCGGGCGGTAGCACATATAGGCGCTCATCGAATTGGCCGTTACCAGGCCGGGCCGCTCGCCGATCAACAGCACGAGTACCTCCGGCTGGAGTATTTCGCCGATATGGTCCATGCAGGCCACCCTACCGCCTTTGACAAAGAACGGCGTGCCGGTCTGCAAACCATACGCCCGCAACGAATCGAGCAAGGCAGGGTAGACGTCGCGCAGGTTCGCTTCAACGGCGTTGGCGCTTAGTCCGTCAGAGACGACGACCTGGACTTGCGGCTTCATTTTGCACGATTCCTTGATCTTTGCCACGCCTTTTTCGGTAATGATCCGCCCGAGATCCGGCCGCTTCAGATACACTTCCGTATTTTCATGTGTCGTCTCGACAGTAAACAGGTTGAATTCACGCAAAATCGCTTCGCTGACTTCACCGTATACGGCATCGACGGCAGCGGCGTGATCGATCCGCAATCCGAGCATCGTCTTGGTCAACGGCCTGGTCCCCGTCCGCCATACGCCGATGCGGGCAGGCGTGCTGTTCATCAGCTCCGCCATGCCCTCTGGCCATTTGGGTGCGGGGATGTTGCTCGTGCGTTGCTCCTTGCTCTCTGCGAAAAAGGAACTGTCGTCCGCCATCTGCTCTTCCTGACGTTCCGGGGCGAACTGCTCTCTGATCAGCTGCTCTACCGATGACGCTTCCTGCTGTTGCCCCAGCCGCTTCTCCAGCTCGGCCATCACGCGGTCAACAATTTTTTCCAGTTCCTGACTCATCTCGCTAACACCTCCTACATAAAGATCGTCGGATCGCCGGCCTGTGGCGTCAGCTTGCCGTTTTCCATCAGGCCCATCCGCTCCAGCCAGCGTTCAAATGACGGTGCCGGTCTCATGCCAAGCAGCTCCCGCAGCGTGGCGATATCGTGGAAGCTGGTCGATTGGTAGTTCAGCATGCAGTCATCGGCCATCGCCACGCCGATGAGGAAATTCACACCTGCCGATGCGAGCAGCACGCCGAGGTTATCCATATCGTTCTGGTCCGCTTTCATGTGATTCGTATAGCAGATGTCTACCCCCATCGGCAACCCGTGCAGCTTGCCCATGAAGTGGTCCTCCAGCCCGGCGCGAATCACCTGTTTGCTGTCGTACAGATACTCCGGCCCGATAAAGCCGACCACGGTGTTGACGATAAACGGGTTGTACTTGCGGGCCAAGCCATAACAGCGAGATTCCAGCGTCACCTGATCGATCCCGTGGTTCGCCTCCGAGGACAGCTCCGAGCCCTGGCCGGTTTCAAAGTACCACACGTTCGGTCCGGTAGATGTGCCGTCCCGCTTGATCAGCTCATCCGCCTCGTCGAGCAGTGCCCCGCTGATGCCAAAGGCGTTGTTGCCAAGCTCTGTCCCCGCCAGGCTTTGGAACACCATGTCAGCCGGCGCACCGTTGCGGATCGCCCGCATCTGCGTCGTGATGTGGGCGAGTACGCAGTTTTGCGTCGGGATGCTCCACTTCTCCATCACTTCCTTGGTCATCACGAGGATGTCCTTGACGCTGTCCATCGTATCGATGACCGGATTGATTCCGATGACGGCATCGCCTATGCCGTAGCTGAGTCCTTCGTACAGCGCAGCCTTGATCCCGGGTATGCTGTCCGAGGGGTGGTTCGGCTGTACGCGAGCAGCGAGAATGCCCTTTTCCCCGATCGTCGTATTGCAGTGCGTCGGATTGCGGATTTTCGCCGCCGCCGAGACGAGATCGAGGTTGGTCATCAGCTTGGCGACGGCAGCGATCATCTCGCTGCTCAGCCCCCGGCTGAGCCGCTTGTATTCATCCGCCCCGGTCTGATGGGACAGGATATACTCGCGCAGCTCGGCGACGCTCCAGTTTTTGATCTGGTTGTAAATCTTTTCGTTGATGCCTTCTTCGATGACGCGGGAGACCTCGTCCGCTTCCGCCGGAAGCAGCGGATTGTTACGGATATCCGCCAGCGTCAGATCGGCCAAGACTTGCTTGGCAGCCATCCGCTCCCGCGAGTTGGCGGCGGCGATGCCGGCCAGTTGATCTCCTGACCGCTCTTCGTTTGCTTTGGCCATGACTTCCTTCAGATCGTGGAATTGATACGTCTGGCCCAACACCGTAGCTTTCAACAACATGTTCTCAACCCCTTAGGTACGTTCATGGAACGCGAGCGTCTTGATGACGACGGGAATCATCGCTTCGGAAATCGGCTCGCCAAGATCGATATAGTCCCCGTACTCCACTTTGATTTGATCGATACAGATGATGTCGGGCTTCCCCTGACAGCGTATCGTCAGCGCCTGCCCCAGCGCCTTGGCCATGTCATTCTCGCAGACGACGACCATCAGGCGGCTTTTGCCAAACCACTCGTGGTAACAGCCGGCAAGCTGATCGGCAAGCAGCTGCAGGGTCGCATAGGAACAATACGGCAGCCCGTTCATCGCCAGGGCAAATGGCGGCGAGCTCTCGTCTCCAAACAGACGATAGGCAAATTCCATCATCTGCCCCACGCGCTCGCGGAAAAAATCAGCCGTATAGACAGGCGCAGGTTCAAGCTCCAGCTTGATGACCGGGATGTTGCGCAGCGGCAGGGACGCCGGGTGCAGGTGAACGGTAGAGCCGCTGATCTCCGTCGACTGCATGCCTGCGCCGATGACCGTCGCCCGCACGGTCTGCTCCGGGGTGATCGTCTGAACAGGAAAGTGCCCGAGCTCAGCTTGCAGGCTGTGAGCCAAAATCGGCCCGATATCGCCGTGAATTGCCGCCTGGGCCAATGTCTGCGGCCGCGGTTCCGTCATCAGCTGGCCTATCCCCCCCGAGATCATCAGCTCATCGATCGGCGGCATCCTCGTCATTGGCGGTCCCAAAAGCAGCGCCTGAATGTCAGCCTGACTGGTCTTGCCCGTTACATACGACAGCATCGCCCTGTTGAGAGCACTCGTTATCGTCCATAATTGCTCGTAGGTTGTCTGTTGGCCGACAGCCAATGTGAAACCGTTTTCTTTTAGCCAGACGGCTAGATGCGGCGAAACATAGCTGACGACACCTGCTTCATCCAGCCTGATCAGTCTGCCGCCGACGTGGAAGGTCACCGTGCCGACGACCTTGCCGCGCTGGAAGAAAGCGGCATTGGCCGTACCGCCGCCGATGTCAATGTTGGCGACGACCCCGTGAATCTGCCTGGAGCGCTTTTCTGCCCCCGCTCCTTTGCCAGCCAGTACGCCTTCCAGATCGGCTCCTGCCGTAGCGACGACAAAGTCGCCTGAACGCTCCGCGAGATAGTGAACGATTTGCTCTGCGTTGCTTTTCGTCGCCGTCTCTCCGGTGATGATCACTGCGCCGGACTTCACTTCAGACAGATTGAGTTGCGCTTTGCGATATTCATCCGCGAGCAGGCTGAAGACCTTCTCCGTATCGATCTCTTCCATATTTTTCAGCGGAGTGGTGTATATCGGACTGGCATACCGCAGCTGCCGCTCGACGATTTGAAAGCGCGGGAGCGAAAAATGGCTGGACATTCGTCCCAGCCGCAACCTGCTGACGATGAGCTTCGTGGTGCTCGTGCCTAAATCGATACCGACGCTGGTGATCCACTGCTCCTCCATCTGCTTCCCTCCGAGTACGATTGTAGGAAAACCAAAAAAGCGCTGAAAATAGAACTAATCCCGTCACGAATTAGTCATTTTCAAAGCGCCTTTGCTTCGTTCCCTATGCACTTGTTTTTTCTGATAATTGTCTCAATTGTATTTCTATTTTGACATACTTTTTACCTGCAACACAAGGATTTTCTCGCGCTTCTCATCCTGTCGCGTTCGCTTCAGCCAGATGGCCGATCAATTCTTCATGGATCAAGCCGTTCGTCGCCACTACATGGCTCGTCTCGATCGTGTACGGATTGCCCAGCGTATCCGAAACGCGTCCTCCCGCTTCCTGCACCAGCAGGACGCCGGCAGCCAAATCCCACGGCTTTAATCCGAGCTCCCAGTACCCTGAGAACCGGCCAGCTGCGACATACGCCAGCTCCAGCGCTGTAGAGCCTGCCGTGCGGATATTCCGGCAAAGCGGCGACAGCTTGAGCATTCCATTTACTGTTGCTTGACGGTATTCGTTAGCCGGAAAATCGGAAGCGAGCAGGCTCTCGGCTATCCGCTTTTCTCCGGAGACGCGCATCAGCCTGCCGTTCAGATACGCCCCCTCGCTTTTGGCAGCTGTGAACAGCTCGTCACTCATCGGGTCATAAATCCCCCCGGCCACCAGCTCTTTCTTGTGAACGACACCAATGGAAACACAATAAAAGGGTACCCCGTGCACAAAGTTGGTCGTACCGTCGAGCGGATCGACAATCCAGACGTATTCATGGCTGCTGCTGACGTCGCCGACATCGCCGTCGCTGCTCTCTTCGCCGAAAATGCAGTGATCCGGGTACACCTCGCTGACCACACGGCGGATAATGCCCTCTGCGCGTTTATCGACGTCTGTGACGAGATCGAACAGCGATGATTTCGTTTCGACACTTGCGATATTACCCGCTCTTTCGCGAATGAGCTCTCCTGCTTGTTTCGCGGCGTCAATAGCTGTTTGCTGTATGTTCAAACATGATTCCCCCTTCAAGAGACGCCATTTTCTTCTGACTTTTAATCGCACGTGACGATATTTGAGCATAACCCCGGATAACTCACGATTAGCAATTCGTTAACATTTTAACACATCTTTTAAAAAAGAAACGACCAAGAGCATTGTTATCGTTTGATCGAGAGAATTGGAATTGCCAGTGCTTGTATTTTTAAAGCTATCGTCAAGCTGTCACCGGCGGAGCGAGCTCTTCTTTGCGATTCCCCTCGACTCCACTAAATCACGCTGTCTCTCCCAAGTGTGAAAACCCCCTTCTCAACCGGATGAGCGGTCAAGAAGGGGGTGAACTTCAAGCGGATTGCTCTGCTGACACATACTCGTCCTTGCCGATGACTCCGGTCGAACGATCCTGTTTTTCCAGCAGCAAGGCTTTCGGTACGGAGATGACGTAGGCCAGTGCGATCGCCGCAATTCCGCCGCCGACTTTGCCCAGCATCAACGGCAGGATCAGCGTCGGCTGGAAGTTGGCGGAAAACGCCAGATGGTCGCCGAACAAAAAGGCAGAACAGACGGCGAATGCGATACAGATGACCTTGTCTTTCGGCCGCATGTCGCGAATCAGCCGGAACATCGCCAAAATGTTGCAGATCGCTGCCAGAATGCCGGCGCTGCCCGGTCCGCTTAAACCGACTTTGCCGCCGATGAATTCCAGCGGTTTGGAGAGGTATTTTTTGATCACATAGACCATCGGGAATGCCCCTGACAGCATAATGCCGATATAGCCGGCAACCTCCAATGCCCGGAACTGATCATTGGCATCCGCGATGATCGGATCGAAGCCCCAACTGCCAAACAGCGTGGAGAATGCGCCCGTGAAATACTCGACGATGGAGAAGACGAGGACGAGCTTGAGACACGCATCCATCATCCGTCCGAACCACATGAAGCCTTTAATCATCGCGTCGGGGAAGAAGCGCAGGCCAAGCGCGATGGCGACGACGATAATGATCAAGGGGCTCAGGTTGGCAAAAATCGTTCCGAAGCTGAGCGCAAGCTGGTAGCTGGATTCGGCATCCGTAGCGACTGCTCCCCGCACTTTGGCATTGCTCAAGGCGAGAATGGCGCTCGTAATAAATACGCCGATCGGAACGGTGAGGATGCCGGACATGATCCCCAGCGCCATATATTTGTGATCCCGCTTGTCAAGCATGGCCAATCCGACCGGGATGCTGAAGACGATTGTCGCACCCGCCATAAAGCCGGTGATCATCGCCATGATCCAGCTCTCGCGCGTAGCCGCCAATGCGTCCGCAAGCTGATATCCGCCCATGTCGGTAGCGATAAACGTCGTGGCCGCCATCGCCGGATCGGCGCCGATAGCGCCAAAGACAGGGCCAAACACGGTGCTGATAAACTGCGACAGATACGGGACCGAGGCCATGATCCCGGCAACCGGCACGAAAATCGGGCCGATCGAATGCAGCCCTTGCATAAACTCTTTGCCCATCCCGTGTTCGTCGTTTCTGATCGCCGCAATTGCTCCACAAATGGCAAATGCCATAATTACATAAATCACATAAGTGCCGATTTGAGCCATGCAACATCCTCCAGTCAATGGAAAAGTGTTTTAACCGCGCAATTGGGTATATTTCACACCGCTTACCTTGCATTCGAGAATTTCCGCTATGATGTCGGCGAGATGGGCTCCTGCTTCGACGGGTGTGGTGCCTCCCTTGTGTATGTTGGAGATGACTGTTCGATCCGACTCCACGCTTTGTTCATTGGGGCGATAGATCATGTAGGCGCTAAGGCTTTCCGCAGTAGCCAGTCCAGGGCGTTCACCGATGAGCGAGACGACCAGGTCACAGTTGACGATGGAAGCGACATGATCCTGTGCCCAGACGCGGCCCCGCTTGATGAATACCGGCTGGGCGACGCTGATTTTTTTGAGCTGCAGTCCTTGCAGCAAGGCCGGCAGCAAGTCCTTCGTATTCGCTTCCACGGAAGATGAACTCAGGCCGTCTGAGACGATGATTTGGACCTGCTTGTTTTTCTCGCCGTGTTTTTGCAGCCAGGCTGCGGACTCGTCGCTCAGCCTGCGGCCTGAATCGAGGTTCATCAAATAATCCTGCATGTCTTTTGCTCGCGTATGCAGGATCGGCAAGCCAAGCTCCTGCAAAAATGACTCGCTCACGTCCTTGATCACCGCATCCTGGGCAGCAGCCTGATCGATGCGGAACTGCAGATAGCTGGTCGTGCGCATCCGCGTCCCGGCCCGACCAATCCCGATGCGGCCCGGGGTCAGCGACTGGGCGCGCTCAATGACTGCGCGATTGTTCGGATTCTGCACGCCCATCTCTTTGGTTTCGGGAAAATGGATGACTTCCGTATCGGCTGAACTCGCCTGCTGCACGGGTTCGCGCTTCTGCTGCTGCTTTTTGCCAAGCTCCGCAAGCACGCGGTTGACAATCTCCTCCACATTCAGTTCATTCATCATTTCATTCACCTCCACTTTTATCAATCAAATATCGACAGGTCACCGGCGCGCTCAGTCAAATGGCCGTCTTCCATAATCCCCATCTTTTCCAACCACTTTTCAAACTCGCGCAGTGGCCGCAGCCCCAGCATCTCGCGCAAGCTGGCATCGTCGTGATAGCTCGTATCCTGGTAATTCAGCATGACGTCATCGCCACCCGGCACGCCCATGTAAAAATTGGCTCCGCCAAGCGCAGTCAGGATACCGGCAATCTCCTGGTCGTTCTGGTCCGCTTCCATGTGATTGGTATACGTAGGCGCGATGCCCATCGGCAAGCCGTGCATTTTACCCATAAACAGATCTTCCAGGTCGGCGCGGATCATTTGCCGGCCGTCGTACAGCGTTTCCGGGCCGATGAATCCGGAGACATTGTTGACCATAAACGGCTTCCAGTGTCGGGCGTAGCCATACGTCCGCGACTCCAGCGTCTGCATGTCGACGCCCAGGTTGGCGTCGAGCGACACCTCGGAGCCTTGGCCTGTCTCAAAGTACATGACGTTGGGTCCGGTGGACGTCCCGTACAGCCGCATCATTTCCATGCCTTCATCGAGAATCTCCCTGTTCACGCCAAAGGCATCGTTGGCTTTCTGCGTTCCGGCCAGACTCTGGAACATCAGGGCGATCGGCGCTCCTTGCTTCATCGCTTTCATCTGGGTGGTGATATGGGCGAGTACGCAGTTTTGCGTCGGAATCTCCCACTTCTGCATGAATTCGTGCGACATCGTCAGCAGCCGGGCCACGCTCTCCGCCGAATCGTTGTTCGGATTAATCCCGATGACGGCATCGCCGGAGCCGTAAGACAGCCCTTCTTTGATCGAGAACAGAATGCCTTCCGGGTCGTCTGACGGATGGTTCGGCTGGCAGCGGAACGCCAGTCGCCCCGGCTCGCCGATCAGCGTATTGCAATAGGCCTGATAGCGCATTTTTTGCGCGGCCATGACGAGGTCGATGCTGGACATCAGCTTGGCGACAGCCGAGATCATCTCACTGGTCAAGCCGCGGCTGATCCGCTGCAATTGCGGCATGCGCGTCTTGCTCGCCAGGATGTACTCGCGCAGTTGTCCGACGGTCCAATGCTTGATTTCCTGATAGACGAACTGATTCAGATCATCGTAAATGATTTTCGTCACCTCGTCGGTTTCGTACGGAACGACGGGATTCTCGTAAATATCCTGCAATTGCAGCTCGCTTACGACCACTTTTGCCGCCATCCGCTCCAGTGCCGATTCGGCGGCAATCCTGTTCATGCGGTCGCCCGACTTCTCTTCGCTCGCTTTGGCCAGTACTTCTTTTAATGAAGCGAACTGGTAGTGCTGCTTACGGATGACACACGAAAGCTTCATCGTATCTTCCCCTCCATCTATTCTCGCGCTCATGCGCCAGTATGAAATGCCAGCGTCTTGATCATCACCGGAATCATCGTCTGGGCGATCGGTTCACCCAGGTCGATGTAATCCCCGTGCTCCACCTGTATCTGGTCAATGCAAATGATTTGCGGCCGCTCCCGACAGCGGACTGCCAGTGACTGGCCCAGTGCCTTGGCCATGTCGTTCTCGCAAATGACCGCCATGATCGCTGCTTCAGGGCAGAATGTCCGGTACCCATTGGCTAGTGTCTCGGCCAGCAGCTGCACCATCGCAAACGAACAGTGGCCAAGTCCCTTCAAGGCGATCGCAAAAGGCGGCGAAGCGTGCCCGCCGTACAAGCGGACACCGGCTGACAAAGCCTGCTCGATTGCTGCTTGCATGGCCGGCTCGCCGAGATTGGCTAGGTCGAGCTTGCAGACCGGCAAATTGCGAATCGGCAGCAGGGCTGCGTTGATAAACACGGTCGAACCGCTGATCTCCGCGCTCTCCATCCCCGCTCCGATCACCGTGGCGCGAACCGTTTGGGCAGCCGCGACAAGGGAAATCGCTTGCCGCTTACATTCCGCAAGCAGCGTGTGCGCGAGCAGCGGGCCGATATCGCCGTACACTGCCGTCTCTGCCAGCGATTCCGGCGCTTTTTCCCGCATGAGCTGGCCGACACCGCCCGACACCATCATTTCATCCATGCGCGGCAAGCGCTCGGGCAGATCTCCCAGCACGAGCAGCCCGGCTGTGCGATCCTGCCGCGTCCCCGTCAGCAAATCAAGCATGGACCTGTTCAAATGCGTCAGTACCTCGCTCAGTTGCTCGTAGGAAACCTGCCGACCCTCTGCCACGTGGTGATAGCCGTTGCCGGCAAGCCAGGCGTGCAGATTGGGCGAGAGGTAGCGGATGGCTCCGGCTTTGTCCAGTTGAATCAGCCTGCCGCCGATGTGAAAGGTTAGGGTGGCGATGGCTTTGCCGCGTTGAAAATAGGCGACATTGGCTGTTCCGCCGCCGATATCGACGTTGGCAATGACCTTTTCGCTCTGGATGGAGCGGTTCTGCGCTCCTGCTCCTTTGCCTGCGAGCACGCCCTCCAGATCAGCCCCTGCGACAGCGACGACGAAATCGCCAGCTCGCTCGGCCAAATAGTGCACGATCTGCTCCGCGTTTTTTTTCGTCGCCGTTTCTCCGGTAATGATTACAGCGCCTGATTTGACGTCTGACAGCGAGAGGCTCGCCTGGCTGTATTCGCGCTGCAGGAGGGAATCGAGGGCGCGGATGTCGATCTCGTCCTGACTGACGAGCGGTGTACTGTAAATCGGGCTGGCGTACGTAAGCTTGCGCTCGACGATTTGAAACTTGGGAATGTCGGTGCGCCCTGAGACGCGGGCCAGTCTCAACTGACTGACGATCAGCTTCGTCGTACTCGTCCCCACATCCAGGCCGACACTCGTAATCCACTTCTCTTCCATCGCGTCCTCCCTTCGATCACATGCCTCAAATAAAAAAACGCCCGAATCAATTGCGCAGATGCCTGCCCAATCGCTTCAAAGCGTCATTGCTTTGCAGATTGTCCCTATTCACCTGATTTTCATTACTCAACCGGAAAAATGATCGTTACCTGCGTTCCGGTGCCGATGTTGTGAAATTCGAGAATCCCGTTCAAATTTTCCCGCACCAGCGTTTCGACGATTTCCAGGCCGAGGTGCCCTTTTGGCGATTTGCCCTTGTAGGTGAACCCAACGCCGTTGTCGGTAACCACTACGTGGACAAACTGGTTGCGGTGGTGCAACTGTACTTCAATCAGCCCTTCGTCGCGCGTGACAAACGCATGGTTCACGCAGTTTTGGATCAGTTCGTTGATGATCAGGGAGAGCGACGTCGCCTTGTCCGTGGCCAAAAACAGCGTATCGCCATTGACCGCGACGTGGATCACTTGGCCTGGCTTCACCGTCGAAGCGATAATTCCGCGTGAAATGTTTTCCAGCACTTCTTTGCAATCAATCGAATCGATGCCCTCGTGAGCCAGCAGCTCATGAACGATGGATATGCTCGTAATACGGTTGATGCTCTCGCGAAACACTTTTTCGATTTCCGCCGTCCGCGAACGGCGCATCTGCAAGCGCAAGAGGCTTGCTATGGTTTGCAGGTTGTTTTTGACGCGATGGTGAATTTCCTTGATCACGGCTGACTTGATCATCAGTTGCTTGTCTTTTTCCTTGATCTCGGAAATATCCTGCAAGAGCAGGATTCCGCCGACCGCCTTCTGCTCGCGGTAGATCGAAACCGCTTTCAATTGGATACAAATCGTACCTTGCTGAAATTCTTCCGAGATCATGCCGCCGTTTTCGGCAATCTTTTCTTTGGTAAAGCGGCCGAGCGGAAAATCCTCGATCGACTGGCCGATGATCGATTTGTCATAGCCGATCTGTTTCATCAGCTCATACGCCCTGGCATTGACGAATGAAATCAGATTGCGGTCGTCAAACAGGATGATGCCTTCGTGAATCAATGCCGGCACTTTGTTTTCCGACATCGCGAGCGTAAGCAGTGTCTCGCTTAAGTGTTCCGTCGTTTCCATCAGCTTCTCCACGCTTTTTTCCTGCTGAACAGCCGCCGAGATGTCGCGTTCGGAAATGAGCACGGCAATCGTCTTGCCTGCAGGGTTCTGGATCGGGACGATATTTTGCTGCATGACGACCTGCTCATGGGGGTACATGCCGCGGGAACCAATCACCGGCTTGCCCGACTGCAAGCTGAACAGAACGCCCGGCTCGTGCTCAGCGAACACGACCTGACCGACCAGGTCTGTATGGTACAGCGATTTTGCCGTAGCGGGGCGGGCATGTGCCAGGATCAGCGCCGCCCGCGTAGAAGGGAGCAAGCAGTCGATAAACACATCTGCTTCGGAAACATCCGCGAGCAGCTGCGTTTGCTTGATCATGTTCTCAATCAGGACAACGTCATCTGAAGACAGCCCGGTTTGCTGCAGGTATTCGCTTCGTATCGTATTCATCGTCTCTCTCGCTCGTCTACGTATTAGGCATCGCGATGTAATAACTTCCGCTGATATTTTGCCAGCAAAAGCGGGAACTAAGTTCATCGCGAGCCCTTAGTAAGTTAACTCCGTTTTGTCCAGGTGCAGCAGTTGTTCAGCCAGCTTGGCCAACGGAATCCGCTTGGTCATGCTTTCCTTCCGCATCCACTGGTAGGCCTGTTCTTCATTGAACGAAAAGTGGCTCATGATTTTCCCTTTGGCCCGCTCGACGATTTTTCGCTCTTCAAATTTTTGTTCCAGCGCTTGAATGTCATGCCTGAGCGAATTGACCCGCTCGCGCTGACTCAGGGCGATTTCCACGGCGGGCAGCAGGTCCTCCTCCGACACCGGCTTGACGAGATAGGCGGTCACACCTGCTGCGCTGGCGTCCTTGACCAGCTCCTTCTGACTGTAGGCAGTCAACAGCAGCACGGATGCATCCGTGAACTTGCGGATGATTTCGGTCGCTTTGATCCCGTTCATCACAGGCATTTTGACATCCATGATGATCAGGTCCGGCTTGTGTCGATGGGCGAGCTCCACGGCTTCTTCGCCGTTTTTCGCCTCTGCCACGACATTGTAGCCTTCACTCTCGAGAATCTCGCGCAAATCCATGCGGATAATCGGTTCATCGTCAACAATCAAAATTTTTCTGCTATCCACACATTCAACTCCTCTCACATCGGGATCGTGACTGTCACTTCGGTACCTTTGCCTGTATCGGTAAAGGTCAAGGCCCCGCCCAGGTTCTCCTTGATCAGCGTATCGACGATTTTCAGACCGAGATGTCCGGTGGGCGGTGCCCCGCCTGCGTACCCAATGCCTTTGCCGTCATCCGTCACTTTCAGGATGAGCTGATTGTGCATCTGCTCGACCTCGATCGCAATCAGTCCGACGGCCTCTTCCTTGAATGCGTGCAGCATACAGTTTTGAATCAGTTCTGTTATGATCAACGCAAGCGACATCGCCTTGTCAGAGGCGAAGAAAAACGGTTTGCCGATCAGGGCGACTTCGATAGCCTGCCCTTGTCTCGCCATCGACAGCACGACAGTCTTCGAGATTTTGGCGATAACCTCTTTCATATCGACGTACTCAAAGCCATTTTGAGCCAAAATTTCGTGGATCACGGCAATGCTGTTAATCCGGTTGATGCTCTCCCGATAGACCTGCTCAATGTCTGGCAGCTTTGAGCGGCGCATCTGCAGGCGAAGCAAGCTTGCAATCGTTTGCAAATTGTTTTTGACGCGGTGGTGAATCTCCTTGATCGCTTGTGACTTGATCATGAGCTGCTTGTCTTTCTCTTTCAGGGCGGAAATGTCCCGAAGCAGGATCACCCCGCCGACTGTCATCTGCTGGCGGTAGATGAGCACAGCCTTGAGCAGCAGCGTTGTTCGTCCGTTCTGGATTTCCTCAAGAATCATTCCGTTGTTTTGCTGAAATCGCTCGCGTGAAAACTTGCCGTATAAAAACCGGTCGATCAACACCCCTTTGAGCGGCGTTTCGTACTCGATTTGTCCGAGCAGTTCATACGCCCGCGCATTGACATGGGTAATTTTGTGGGCGTAGTCAAACAAGATGATGCCTTCCTGCATAAGCGCCGAGACGCGAGCCTCCGACATCGCGATTTCCATCAGCGATACGCTGAGATGTTCGGTCGTCTCGGTCAAAAGCTCTACGCTTTTTTCCTGTTCCACTTGTTCCGTAATGTCTTGCTCCATAATCAGCGTGCCGATGGTCATGCCGTGGGCATTCTTGATCGGCACGACGTTCTGCTGAATCGGAATCCGCTCCTGCGATATGCCCCGACAGCCCCTGACGGCGTTGCCGGTCTGCAGGCAGGTTAGGACGGCAGGCTCGTTTTCCCTCAGCGCGAGCTGCCCCACCACTGAACGCTGGTACAGCGATTTGCCTCCCTTGGGTGCAGCCCAGGCGACAACCAGTGCGGCTGCCAGATCGGATGTAGGGCAGTCGATAAAATAGTCAGCTTGCGAAATGTCGGCGAAAGACTGCAAATGTTTCGACACTTCTTCAATCCGTAAAATATCATGTTCAGACAACGTCGTCTTGGCCTTGCACAGCTCACGTATGGTTGTCATAATCAATCCCTCTGCTACCTGAGGATTTTGCAAAATTCTGACCTGTCGGAATGTATGTTCACACTCTTTCCTACACTATAGCAGATTCTGCGGGAATTGATTACCCACTGATTTTTAGCAAAAGCGATTCACGCAGCTCAGCAATCCCCCGCTTGTCGGCTGCAGAGGTGAGAAAGATCTCGCCCTCGCCAAGCGACTCGCGCAAAAAGCCGATGGCCCGCTCGACATTCGCTTCGGGATGGTCGATTTTGGTGATGACCCCGAGCGGCGTGTTCGGAAACCCTTGGGAAAACCCGGGGGGAAAGTAGTTCCGATCGCGGGTGGCATCCTGCACCATGACGAGTATGCCCGCTTCCAGCGAGGTTGCCATCAGGGTGCGGTAGTACAGCGGATTTTCGCTGTATTCCCCCGGCGTATCGATAATCCAGTCGTGAAATTCCAGCGTCTGTGTTTTTCGCGCCGGCTGATCGTCGTTGAACAGCGCGCGGATGAGTGTCGACTTCCCTGCTTCCACGGCGCCGATGATCATGACCCGCTTCATCGCCTACGACCTCGTCAGCAGCGCCGGAGTAAAGCGCAGCTTGCTTGCAAGAAACTGGTTGACCGCCTCAATTCCCATCTCGACTGCCGACACGTCGCCGACGATGATCAGTGAACCCGTGAAGCGGTCCAGAAAGCCGAGGTCGACATTGGCCGCTTTGGTCGCGATGTCCGCCGCGATTATCGACGACTCTGTCGGGGTAAGCGTCAAAATGCCGATCGCCCCTGCTTCCTTGATTCCCAATTTGGTGTACAGAATCGGATCGGGATTGGCGATTACATGCGCCAGCGTCACCTGCTTGCCGGGCACGTACTCTTGTATGACTCGTTGCCGTTCCTGTTCCATCGTTTTTCACCCTCCCCTGACCTGCTAGACATCGTCGGCTACCTCAAACGAATCGACGATCCCTACGATGACCGCATCGATCGGTGCGTTGTTGTTGCCAAAGAGGATCCGTGCAGGAGTGCCGCGCGAGACGATTACTTTCTCGCCCACTCCCGCACCGATCCGGTCAGCGGCGATGACGATCTGCCCCTGATCATTGGCCTCTGTATCGATCGGCTGAACCATCAGCAGCTTTAAATTTTCCATCCCGACTTCTTTTTGCGTCGCCCAGACGCTGCCGATCACTTTGCCCAGAAACATCCTCTCACCCCTTCTCGACGACCTGGAGTGCAATGCCTTTTTCCCGCAACACATCTACGGCGAGCGGCGAGATGATCGTACCCTTTTGAACATTCAGAGACTTGGTCGGCAGGTTGGGCTGTGTCTTCAGCCAGTCGGCTGTGAGCAGTTTGCCGGAAAAGAGCTGGGTATCCCCGGATATGACATCTGCATCGCTTGCCGGCTCAGCCTGCTGCCTTGCTTTAAGCACCGCTATGACGCTGTCGGCCAGCTCGCTCTGCAGGCGAAACTCGACCCCCAGCTCCTTCATCGCTGCCATGTGACGGGCAAACAGCTTCTGGTAGCCGACAGGCAAGGTGACGGCCTGAAGCGTTCTGCGATCGGCGCGTTTGATGCCGGGTACGTCGGAGCCAACGAACACAGGCTTCTGCAAGACGAGCGCGGCAAAGATAATCTCGGCCTTGATCGTCCCTTTCAGCCCTGCCGCTACGCGGGCAGCGTTGTCCAGATCAATCTCCGGAATGACAAAAGCGTCATACTCTTTCGGCAGCTCGAGCGGAGCGGGAGCAAACTCGTCGCTTGCGATGCATTTGCCCGCTCCACCGCACTCCAGCTTGTTCATGCCCAGCCACGAAGACGTCTCGCCGTCGAGAAACAGCAGGTCATGGGCGATCCCGCTGCCCTTCAGCTTGATAAAATGGTCGAGGTACGCTTCGTGTGCCGTACTGTCGCAGAAGATGTACAGCACTTTCGGCTGGTTTTGCTGTTTTTCCTGGTGCATCGCGCTTAAAATCTCACGGGTGATTTCGGCCACCATCTCTTTTAGATTCACGCTGCCTACCTCCCCTGCCCGGCGAACAGCTTCCCGTTTTTACCGCATACCGTCACGCGGTCGCCGGTTTTCAAGCCTGCCGCATTGCCCTCATCGAGGTCGACATGAAAGTCGAGTGCGTAATTGGCGTGCACCCGAACCGCCACGTCCATGTACATAATCGACCGCTCGCCGGTCGTTTGCAGCATGAGCGAATCGCCGTTTTCCACGTCGAACTCGGCGGCTTCCTGCGGAGACATGTGCACATGGCATTTCGCCACGATCACACCCTGCTGCAGGACGACTGTTCCCGCTGGCCCGATCAGTGTAATCCCCGGTGTCTCTTCAATGTGCCCGGACATGCGTACGGGTGGATGGACTCCCAATTGAAAGCCATCTGTTTTGGAGATTTCCACTTGGCTGGCCCCGCGCGCCGGTCCGAGCACCCGCACATTTTGGATCAGCCCTTTGGGGCCAAGCAGCGTCACCTTTTCGTTGGCTGCATACTGTCCCGGCTGGGAAAGCGGGCGCATCGGGGTCAGTGCATAGCCGCTCCCGAACAGCCGCTCCACATCCTCCGGCGACAGGTGCACATGCCGATTGGAGACGCCTACCGGAATCGTCCGTGATCCGGCCTGTTGGCGGTTTGCGTCATTTGCTTGCGATGGTCCCACTTGGATCCCTCTCCCCTTCAAAAAATCGTATGCTGCCGGGGTAAACTTATCCCCCTCGCGGACAGGATAAGGGTTGGGAATACCTTGTTTCAGCATTGCCCGCAGCTCTGATTCGGTAATAAAACCCATACGTCAGCGACTATCCTTCCAGCTTCGGAAGAATCAGCTCGATGTCGGAATGCGGGCGCGGGATGACGTGGACAGAGACGAGCTCCCCGACCTTTTGCGCGGCGGCAGCCCCCGCGTCGGTCGAAGCTTTGACGGCCCCGACGTCACCGCGTACCATTACCGTAACCAATCCGCCTCCGACGTGAATTTTGCCGATCAGCTTCACGTTGGCAGCCTTGACCATAGCATCTGCTGCTTCTACCGCTCCTACCAATCCTTTTGTTTCCACCATTCCCAATGCTGACATTTCTCCTGCCATTGTCTGGACCTCCCTTTTATGTTCACAATTGATTTTTTTGGTTCGCTTGCTCCCTGGTCATCTCCCGCAGGTTCGCGGCTTGTGACCGGAAGCTGTCACTTTGACTGCATTTCCAGAATGACGCTTTTGATAATCGCCATCACTTCATCTCTGCTGATCACGTGGCCGCTTGCCGGTGTCGCTTTTTCGGCTGGCGCAGCAGATTGCCTCACCTCCTCTTCCGGCATTTCGCGAATGCCGAAGGCCACCCGTTTGATGTTCAGCAAATGCTGTGGCCCGATATTGTCGGACGTGATGTTGTTGCCAAATGAGCCGCAGCCAAGCGTCATCGACGGCTGGATGCCCGTCGTGGCGCCGATTCCGCCAAATGTCGTACCGGAATTGACGACGATTCGCGACGCCGGCTTCTCCAGCGCGAACGCTTCGATGACTTGTTCATCCCGGCAGTGCAGGCCAAGCGTATGGCCCAAACCGCCCAGCTCCAGCAGCTGAATGCTGAGTGCGCAGCCTTCCCGCCAGTCGGCGACTGTATAGCAGGCGAGAATTGGCGCGAGCTTTTCGACGGAAAACGGATGCGCTTTGCCAACCTGCGTCTCTTCTGCCACCAGTACACGCGTCCCCTCGGGGATTGTAATCCCTGCCATCTCGGCGATCACCTGCGGCGAGCGCCCGACCATTTTCGCGTTGAGCGCCCCGTTGACCATGATGATCGCCGCGACCTTCGCCTTTTCCGTTTCGTTGAGGAAATACGCTCCCTGCCGCTTCAGTTCGGCAATCGTCCGGTCTTTGATCGCTGCATCGAGCAGAATCGCTTGCTCGGATGCGCAAATCGTACCGTAGTCAAATGTCTTGCTCTGGATCAGCTGCCTGACTGCTGTCGGCACATCGGCACTGGGGTGAATGTACACAGGCACATTGCCCGGCCCTACGCCATACGCCGGTTTTCCTGAGCTGTACGCCGCCTTGACCATAGCCGTACCGCCGGTAGCCAGAATCACGTCGGTCAGCTTGTGCTTCATCAGCTCGGTGGTCGCCTGCAAGGTGGGGACAGTAATACAGTGAATCAGCCCTTTCGGGGCCCCCGCCTGTTCGGCTGCTTCCGCAAGCAACCGCGCCGTTTCCACACAGCACTGGGCCGCCGATGGATGCGGGCTGAAGATGATTGCATTACGCGCCTTGACGGCAATCAGCGCTTTGAAAATGACAGTCGACGTCGGATTGGTCGAAGGGACGATCCCGGCGACGATTCCGACGGGCTGGGCTACTTCCCAAACCCCCAGCTGCTCGTCTTTGTTAACGATGCCGACCGTCTTCATCGATTTGATCGCGTCGTACACATTGCGTGCGGCAAACAGGTTTTTCGTCCGTTTGTCGGCTGCCTTGCCAAAGCCGGTCTCGCTCACTGCCATGACCGCGAGCCGTTCAGCCGCGTGTTCGGCTGCTTGCGCCATGGCATGGACAATCTTGTCGATTTGCTCCTGGCTCATTTTTTCCAGCTCTTTTTGCGCCGGCTTGGCTTGCTTGAGATAGTCTCTGACTTCTTGAATGGAGCGAAGATCGTCGTCGTAGATCATTCGTCAGCCCCACCTCCGTCTTTGGTTCGCTCGTTTAAATAGCGGATAAGCTCTTCTTTGCGCGCTACGCTGATTTCCTGCCCGGATAGGGGGAAATCAGCCATGCTGCGGGCGATCCTGCGCAGTTCGGCGACCGGCTTCCGGGCCCAATCCGACGGCTGATCGGCTTGTTGCGTCGGGGATTCGGTCGATACAGCGGAATCGCCGTCCGGCTCACCCCCCGACTGACTGTCTGCCTGATCGCGAGACTGAAGGGCTGGAGTCTGCCCGCCTTCACCTGCAGTGGCTGCGAGTGCCTCGTCAGTACGCTGCCCTGCCGGATTTAGCGTGTCAGCAGCCGCTGCCTGTACGTCTGTCCGATCGCCTGCAGCGGCAGGTTCCGGCTTCGCCGCGGCGGCTGGCTTGGGCAGCATCTGCCTGATCATTTCTCTCACACTGTGATCCGGTCTGGCGATGACGTGCGAGGCCAGCAGTGTACCGACGCGTTTGGCCTCCTGCTCGCCGATCGCGACCGCCGCCTGAACGGAGGCAACGTCGCCAATGATGTAAATCGTCACAATCCCGGCATCTGCTCCCTGAAAGGTGACGATCTTTACGTCCGCCGCCTTGGCTGCAGCATCGGCAGCAGCGACGAGTGCGGGAAAGCCCCACGTCTCGATCATCCCCAATGAATAGCTGGTCCCGTCCACGGGCGCTCACCCTCTCTACACAATCGTCTTTACAGCTTTCTCGGTGTCTGTGCGACACTGCGCACAGCGTCGGCGAACGCTTGGGCGGCTGCTGTACACGCTGACTGGCTGCCTGTCAGCAAGCCCCCGCCAAAGTTGGTCTCCGTAGGCGGTCCATAGAACTGCTGGATGGATACGTCTGCGGCTTTCAATGCCGCGTCGAGCCCATACACCGCTTCAAGCGGCGGTGCGATCAGGTAAGCCAGCGGTTCGCCTTCGCGAATATTGGCCATTTGCGACAGATACGTACCCGTTCGGGAGATGACATGTGCGTAATACGCATGGCTGCCATCGTCATTGAGCGAGTAAAAACACGCGCCATTTTCCATTAGCGCGGTCGCCGCATCCAGGCCGCTGATCACCTCTGACGGCGTAGCTCCGCCGATGATGCCGAGGAATTCGCCTGACAAGGGACCGGACGCGTGCGCCGCACCGGCGTAGAACGACTTGGCGTAGACGACCTCGACCGCCGCTTTTTTCGTCGCCTCATCAAGCGCCGTATAGCCTACGTCGTCAATGCTCGAGGTCAATAGTCCCAGACTGCGGATGTCAGGCTTGAGTCCGAGCTTCTCCGCCAGTCCGGCATCCACGTTGGGGATGACGCGAACAGCCAGCGGCACCGCGCGGATTGGTTGATCTTTCATCTGTGTTCACCTCTTTTCCGAACCATAGGTCCTGTTGTAAAACAAAAAGACGCCGGGGTACAGCAGATCAACTGTACCTAGGCGCCATTGCCTGTCTATTTACTTATGGCGGGCTATTTGCCCAATTATTCACAGTCTTCCGTGAATGGTTTCATAAACATAACTTTAAAGGGAAATCGCCGAGAATGCAAGCGCTTTCTGTCTGTTTTCGGAAAAATTGCCCGAACTTTTAACCGGTGCCGGGGAAAAGCGGTACATCTCTTTGACCGACGCCACCCGAGCCGATTAGATCGCGTCAAGTGCCCGTACGCCGCCGTACTTGGCCGTCGTCTGCTTGTTGCCTGCCCAAGGAGGATTGCCGTAATCAAAATGCCACCATTCCTCCGGGTAGTTGGTGAAGCCGACACTCGTCATCACGTGATAAAGCAGGCGGCGATTGGCCTGTATTTGCAGCTCTTGTCCACTCAGCTCTGTCAGCGTCTCGTAATAACGCGTCATCGCCCGCGGGCTAAAATCGTCAAACTCCGTCCCCATGTTCAGCCAGCCATCCGTGCCCGCCAGCGTCACGTCGACGGCCCCTCCCGTCAGGTGCCGCGACGGTCGAAGCGGGCTGCTGCTCGGCTTGGCGACGTATTTGATCAGCTCCTGGTCGAGCGCTTCCCCCTCCGGCCAGCCATCCGCGAGCAGCCGCTGATAGAACGCATCGTAGAGTGCTTGCTGCATTTCATTGGAGCGCCAGCCGTCCCAGATCACCAAGCGATAGCCCGGCGGCAGCAGCTCTGCAGCATCGACGAGCAGCTTGGCGACGCCGTCGCGCACGCAGCAGGTTTTTGCCGCTTCCGGATAGCCCAGGTGCGCGTAGTACGGAAAACACGTAATCCGCTCGGACACGCCGTCTAACGAAACCAACTTTTCGCCGCATTCGACGATCTGAACGCGATCGGCATACTCCGCTTCCACGATGTCCGGAATCTCTTTTTCGTACACGGCGGTCATCTCCCCTTTTTCGTACCCTGCCTATTTGATGAAAGTCTCCCGCTGTCTCTGCGGCTTGTTCGCTGCAAAACCTTGAAACGCTCGGGAGACTCCCTTATTCCACGTCGTTACACTGTCAGATTTTCATAGATGACGGACAATCCCATACCGCCTGCCATGCAGAGCGTGACCATACCGTATTTGACCTGGCGTCTGAGCATTTCATTCATCAAGGTAACGGTCAGCTTGGCACCAGTCGCACCGACGGGATGGCCCAAAGCGATCGCACCGCCGTTGACGTTGACGATCTCCGGGTTGAGCGAGAGCCCTTTGATCACGGCCAACGCCTGTGCGGCAAACGCTTCGTTCAGTTCGACAAGACCGATGTCGTCGAGCGTCAGTCCGGCTTTGGCAAGCGCTTTTTGCGTTGCCGGAACGGGACCGATCCCCATTACGTTGGGCTCAACGCCTGCACTGGCGAACGCTTTCACTTTCAGCAGCGGCTTTAGGCCGGACTGTTCCGCTTTTTCGCGCGACATCATCAGGACGGCCGCCGCCCCGTCGTTCATCGGGCATGCGTTGCCCGCCGTCACCGTGCCGTCTTTTTGGAACACTGCCTTCAGCTTGCCCAAATCCTCCTTGTTAATGTCCATCCGCACGGACTCGTCGACAGCGAAATGCTGCGTGCCCTTTCGCGTGGTGATGGTGATCGGGACGATTTCATCGCTGAATTTCCCTTCATTGATCGCTGCTGCTGCTTTTTTATGACTGAGGTAGGCGAATGCGTCCTGTTCCTCGCGACTGATTCCGTATTGTACGGCCAGGCGCTCTGCCGTATTGCCCATATGTTCCTTTTCCAGCGAGCAGATCAGCCCGTCCGAGAGGAGCGCATCTTCCATGACGAGATTGCCGAACTTGCTGCCCCAGCGGTTTTTGACCAAGTAGGGCACGCCGCTCATACTCTCTACGCCACCTGCAATGACGACTTCTTTCATTCTGATTCCTCTCCTCTGCTTGTGCAATCGCTTGCAGCTTGCAACACGCAGCCTCGCTTGGCAGGCTGACGAATACGGATGTTGCTTGTCCTGTTCAGTTCGTTTGACCTTTCCAGCCGATTGCTCGTTGCGATGTTCCGATGTCTTTTGATGATAGCAATAGAAGAAGCGGGCAGGCAAGCTTTCTGCGGAAATTTTCGAATGTTTCGCTAGAAATCAAGGCTGAGGCCACTGCACTGCCACGGAGAGATGGCTAAAAGGTATATGAGCTGCTTTCGAGGGGATGAACCTGGGCATCAGGTTACTGTATGGTAAGGATTTTTTAAAAATTGAACTCTTCCTAATTTAATTATAGCAGATAAAAAATGGCCAATATAGACTGTTTATTCTCATTTACTGCTGCTAAAATGCAATAGAATTTTAATGAGAATTGTTGGAGGGATCAATATGTCAAGATCTGTTATCCAAACTTCAAATCGTATTACAGGTAAGAAAGTGATGGGCACTCGCACAATGTTCTTTTCTTCCATGGATCAAACAGTAGCATTCTACTGCAATGCCTGCCATTATTGGTGATTTAATTTGGTCGTAAACCGAGTAAAGCGCAGTAATACACAATTCACAGAAGACGAAAATCTTAGTTAATACCGGGCTTAGAACAACAGAAAACGGGAGAAGATGGATTGTGAGTAATTTCCAGAATGTCCCTTACTATGCGAGTCGGTTCCGTACCCCTGAAAGGTTAGGGACATGCTTCACATCAAGAGAGAAGGAATCGCAAAGGCTTAAATATATCAAAGAAACCAAAATAAAGGAGAGATATAGAATGGGTCCTTTGGTTCTCGGTTTCCAGGAAACGGAAAATGCACAGCTTTTGCTCGTTGGCGGAAAAGGGTTACATTTAGGGGAATTATCAAAAATTCAAGGAATACAAGTACCAGAAGGATTTTGTGTTACAACAGCGGGATATCAAAAAGCCGTCGAACAAAACGAAATGTATCAAGCATTGTTGGATCAACTAACACTGCTTAAAGTAGAAGATCGGGAACAAATTGGTGAAATCAGCAGGAAGATTCGACAAATCATTATGGAAGTAGAAATTCCTTCCGATGTTGTAGAAGCAGTTACTGACTATCTCTCCCAGTTTGGCGAGGAACATGCTTATGCAGTGCGTTCTAGTGCGACTGCTGAAGATTTGCCGCATGCCTCTTTTGCTGGTCAACAGGACACCTATTTAAATATCATCGGCAAACAAGCAATCTTGCAGCATATCAGCAAATGTTGGGCTTCCCTATTTACGGATCGCGCGGTAATCTACCGTATGCAAAATGGATTTGACCACGGTCACGTTTATTTATCCGTTATCGTTCAAAGGATGGTTTTCCCGCAGGCTTCAGGGATTTTATTTACCGCCGATCCGATTACATCCAATCGGAAGCTGCTATCAATCGATGCCGGTTTTGGACTTGGAGAAGCGCTGGTCTCTGGCTTGGTATCTGCCGATTGTTATAAAGTACAGGATGGGGAAATCGTCGATAAGCGGATAGCAACCAAAAAATTGGCGATCTATGGACGTAAAGAAGGCGGAACGGAGACACAACCGATCGATCCTGGTCAGCAAAAGACGCAAACCCTTACGGACCAACAAATTTTACAGCTGGCACGCATCGGAAGACAAATCGAAGCTTATTTCGGCTGCCCACAGGATATCGAATGGTGTTTAGATGATGACACATTTTATATTGTCCAGAGTCGGCCGATCACGACTTTATACCCCATTCCTGAAGCGAATGATCAAGAAAACCACGTCTATATATCTGTTGGTCATCAGCAAATGATGACCGACCCCATGAAACCGTTGGGACTGTCTTTTTTCCTGTTAACAACTAATGCACCCATGTATAAAGCTGGGGGAAGGTTGTTTGTTGATTGCACACCTATGCTGGCTTCACCTGACAGCAGAAAAATGTTTTTAAATACCATGGAACAACACGATCCACTCCTAAAAGATGCAATTATAACCATACTAGAGCGAGGAGACTTTATAAAATCTTTACCAAATGATAAAAAAGAACAGAGTCCCGGTAAAAGCAATAAAGGTATGTCGTCTACGGGTTTTCAAGATCAAACCGAAATCGATCCGACCATCGTTTCAGATTTGATTAAGCGCAGTCAAACATCGATAGAAGAGTTAAAACAAAATATCCAAACGAAATCAGGATCAGATTTATTTGATTTTATCCTGGAAGATATCCAGCAATTAAAAAAGATCTTATTTGCCCCACAAAGTTCCCGTGTGATTATGGCTGCTATGAATGCTTCATCATGGATCAATGAAAAAATGAACGAGTGGTTAGGTGAAAAAAACGCAGCAGACACGCTTTCCCAATCCGTACCAAACAATATTACGTCGGAAATGGGTCTGGCGCTAATGGATGTCGCAGATGTGATTCGTCCTTTTCCGGAAGTAATTGATTATTTACAGCATGTAAAAGATGATAACTTTTTGGATGAACTGGTTACGTTGGATGGTGGCCAGGAAACCCGAGACGCTATCCATGCTTATCTCCGCAAATACGGAATGCGTTGTACCGGAGAAATCGATATTACGAGAACTCGATGGAGTGAAAAACCAATTACACTTGTTCCGATGATTCTCAGTAACATCAAAAACTTTGAGCCTAATGCCAGCAATCGGAAATTTGAACAAGGGCGACAGGAAGCTTTGAAAAAAGAACAAGAGTTGTTAGATCGATTGAAGCAATTACCGGATGGTGAACAAAAAGCGAAAGAAACAAAACGAATGATCGACCTCATCCGGAATTACATCGGGTTTCGGGAATATCCAAAATACGGCATGGTTTATCGCTACTTCGTATATAAGATGGCTTTACTGAAAGAAGCCGAACAACTCGTACAAGTGGGCGTTATTCATGAAAAAGAAGATTGTTACTATCTCACTTTTGAAGAACTTCGCGAAGTCGTACGCACAAATAAACTGGATTACCAGATCATCGACAAACGAAAAGACGAATACACATTATATGAAAAACTAACTCCCCCACGTGTGCTCACGTCTGATGGTGAAATCATTGCCGGAGAGTACAAACGAGAAAATCTCCCAGCCGAAGCGATTGTAGGTCTGCCTGTTTCTTCCGGAGTCATCGAGGGACGAGCACGTGTCATCTTACACATGGAAGATGCTGACCTGGAAGATGGGGATATATTAGTCACCTCCTTTACTGACCCTAGCTGGACACCATTGTTTGTATCGATAAAAGGCCTGGTCACCGAAGTTGGTGGACTGATGACCCATGGAGCCGTTATCGCACGTGAATATGGCTTGCCAGCAGTTGTTGGAGTGGAGAATGCTACCAAACTGTTAAAAGATGGGCAACGAATTCGCGTGCATGGAACAGAAGGGTATATCGAAATATTGTAATTGCTGAATACGTCCAGATGTAATTAGTAGCACCAAGTTTTTGACAAAACATACGCGAATACAATTCATTCCATTTCGTATATGAAGCGACGTGAAACATACCTTTTGCGTCGCATTTTCCATAGGAAACCGGGCACAAAATTAGTTCCACGTTGGTTGTCAGTTTCGGGGCTTATTGGGTCTACATTGTCCATTTTGGCAAGCTTATTCTTTATGATTCGCTTCATCGGTCTGGATGCAACCTACATGATGTTGAACATTCCAATAGCCTTTCAACAATTGGTTTTGGCTATATGGCTAATCATTATAGGATTCAACCGGGCGGAACAGAATTCTTTACCCAAGTAAGATGAATGCACTAGAAAAAAAGGTGTAACTTTCTTTTACTTGCCCGTCTCGGCTTGATTCTACACTTCAAGATGGCGGAAAGGTGTAGCCCCGATCACACAAGTAGTGAACCATTGATGGCATGGACAACCGTTTTGCCAATTAGAAAACTTGGCTACGCCAAGCCTTTCGGCGTAGCCTTAGTTGCGCTTATGTCGATAAGAATTTTTATAAATTCTTATCGACAAACAAAGCTGGCGCCTGATTGGCACCAGCTTTCCGGCTTACTTGAGCAGCGTATATTGACCGATCCACGGCAGCGGCTTGCACTGGCCGTTGGCCGCATTGATAACGCCCAAAATAAAGAAAATAAAAACGGCAAGATTAGCCAAAGGAAGAATGATCCAGCCGATAATCGGAATAATGCCGAGTACAATATTGACGACGACAGAGCATATCAATAAGAGTAAACCCTGATTGGCGTGGTACATCGCAAACCTTGATTCCTTTGCGGCAAGCAGCGGAATCAAAAACAGGACGTAGCCGAGAATCGCAAACACTTTGTTTTTCTGAACGTCTTCTACATCCGGGGAAATCTGCCCCTCATCAGACGGTTGCATCCTTCTACACCTCTCTCCTGATCATTTTTCACGTGTCGGCACACCGTAAAAGGCGCACGAGTGCCGATTATGCATACTTATATATAGAAAGGTAACATATCGGACAATTTGTTGTAAATAGTTCCAACGTTTGATTGCCCCCGACCAAGACGCCAAAAAAGACGTTGCCGGCAGGAAAAATGTTGGATAAGACAGGTTGGGAAGTTCGCCTGTGAATGTGTTATGATGTAGAAAGCACTACGCTGACAAACGCGGACGAAGAGGAGGTGATCGCTGTGGAGTTTTCTTTTGACTTGACCCTGCTGTTTCTCACACTGGGCATATCGGGATACTTAGTCGCTCATTTGTTTCGGTCGCCAACGCCTCCGCTGGCTTTTTTGGAACAGGCAACCTGTCAAGCCCAGACACTGCTCGCGGCCAATACCGCAGTAGGGCGAGCCTGCCGGCCTCACTTTCTGTTCATCCGGCGCAAGGTCCCCCGGCGCAAGAACAGCGGCTCCACATCTGATGCAGATCGCCTGAACTCCTTGTATTCACATCCAATCGCAGGACTATACAAGGAGGGTATACCATGTACGCATTTCTTCAACCTGTCAGTAACGTATTGGCTTCGCTGCTCACGCTGCTCTTTCAGTTCGCCCACGATTGGGGAGCTGCGATCATTTTGCTAACTTTGCTCGTTCGCGGGTTTCTTTTCCCGCTCAGTCTGCGCACTGCCCGCCAGCAACTGCGGCAGTCACAGATTCAGCCCGAACTGAAGCTCCTGAGAGAAAAATACAAGAACGACCAGGCGGAGATGATGCAAGCGACGATGGCGCTGTATCAGCGGGCAGGAGTCAAACCGCTGTCGATGTTTGCCACCGCAATCGTGCAGATGCCGATATTCATGGCGATGTACGGCATGTTTCTCTCGCACGGAACGGCGATGTCTTCCGCATTCATTCCCTGGGTCGTCACGTTTGCCCAAAACGACTCACTGCATGTCCTTCCTGCGCTCGCGGCCGGACTGACGTTTTTTACCAGCATGATACCGCTGACAGGCGACATGATCACACAGGCACCGATCGGCCAACGCGTGTTTACGTCTCTCTTGATGGTCGCCATCTTCATGTTCATCCTCTGGAAAGCGCCTGTCGCGCTTGGCCTGTACTGGACGACCGGTTCGCTGTTCGGCCTCTTGGAACGCGGCTTTTACCGGACAAGCTGGGGAAGGAAACTGCTTTTGCACGGCGCCCCGCCAATCGCGGAACAGTCGCCGCAGTAAACAACAGCTATACGCACAAATCTCCGGAACCACTTGCACACGATGTGGGACCGGAGATTTTTTCTGTTATCGTCCACGGCTACATCATTTTACTTCGCCGTAATCCCGCCGTCCGGTACGACTGCACTGCCCGTCATCGCCGACGATTCATCGGAAGCGAGGAAGAGTGCGACGTTGGCGATCTCATCGGGACGGATCGTGCGGCCAAGCGGTTGGAAATCGGCAATCGACTCCAGCACTTTCTCGCGTCCGCCAAACAGCTCGGCATGAGCATCGTTGATCGTCGTGTCGACCCAGCCTGGACAAATGCAGTTGACGCGGATGTTGTGCGGCGCGAAATCGAGCGCGAGCGCCTTGGTGAACATCAGAATGCCGCCTTTGGAAGCCACGTAAGCGGACAGCATCGGCTCGGCGACAAAGCTGTTGGCTGAGCCCATGTTGATGATCGAACCGCCGCCTGCCTTGATCATTTCCGGCACGCCGTATTTCAGTACGAGGAATTGCGATTTCAGGTTGACCTCCATGGTCTTGTCCCAAACCGCTTCGTCCATGTCGAGAATCGAGCCGGGAATGTTCACGGCAGCGTTGTTGACGATGACGTCGATCCGGCCGTACTGCTCCACCGTCGCCTGAATCAACTGCTTCACCTGGTCGGTTTTGCTCACATCCGCCTGGACGAAGAGAACGTCTCCCCCTTCCGCCCGAATCGACGCAGCAGTCGCTTCTCCCGATGCAAGCAAGTCGGATAAAACTACTTTCGCACCTTCACGGGCAAACCGTCTGGCGATGGCTTCTCCAATCCCGCGTGCTGCTCCAGTGACAATTGCGACTTTTCCCTCAATTCTCATGTTACCTACCTCCAAATTCGCCTAATTTTAAAAATCCCGCAATACGGGTGGACTTCCTTAGAGCCTTTTGATTTGGTGCAGCCGATGACGATACCGATGAGCAGCCAGATGACACGCTGTGCTGTTTCTTGTGTGGATGTACAAGTCGAGAATGGTAACAGTTTATCACGGCTTATGGAAAAAAGTATACGCGAAATTGCAGCACCCATTGTGATTTCCAATTTTTATATAAATGAAATTCGTAACCTTTTACTAAACAGTCCCGTCTAATGATATGAAACGGGCTAAATTTTAGAGAAAAAACCACAAAAGAAAGCCGCCAGAATAAAAAAACAGCGGCTACCAAAAAGAATGCTTTCCCAAGTTCGCTTTTATTATAAACAGCCGATCTCACTCCCGTCGTTTGGAGTGTGTCGGCTGTTTTCGTGTGTTTATGCCGGTTTGCCCATACACTGGTCTTCTGTCGCTTACAGGCAGCGTTTTTTGCCTTGCAAAAGCAGCCTGTGATCCGGTACTGCCTGACATAATCGCCGCGTCTGCCCGATATTCTATGGTATACCTCAGCTAGCGTGCCTCCCTCTGGCAGATAGGAGGATTGCCCAATGACCCGAATGCCCCACCGACGGACGATTGCCGATTATCTGATCATTCCGGCGCAGACGAGCGTCATCTTCCGCGACAATACGGACCAGCCGATCCATCGCTGGTTTCGCTTTGCCGAAGGCTTCTCCAACGCTTTTGTCCAGTTTTACTTCAACAAGCACGGCATGGATCAAACAAAAACCGTCTACGAGCCGTTTATGGGCAGCGGAACTGTCGGCGTCTGCGCCAAGCTGCTCAATATGAATGCGATCGGCGTAGAATTAAATCCGTTCATGTACTTTATCTCCACTCTGAAAACGCGCTTTGACGAGGTCGCTGTCGAGGCGCTGCAAATGCTGCATACGTCACTCGCGTTTCCCCCGGTACCGACGATCGAGCCGCCGCCATTTTTGCGCAACGACAAGCACTTTTTGCCGGCAGTCATGGCGGAAGTGCTGAAAATCAAGGAAGCGATTTGGCGCCTGCCCGCATCTGCGGAAAGAGACATGCTTACGCTGGCCTTCGCCAGCATCCTGCTGCCTGCGAGCAACGCCAAGCGCGTTCCCTCCTTTGGCTATAAAACCAAAACGCATGTGCCGCCCGGCTTGCCCTATCGGTTGTTCGATGCGTCGCTGGCTGCAATCGTCGCCGACCTGCAGCGCTATCAAGGTCGCCCGCTCGGGAATGTCGCCATCGTCAACGGCGATGCCCGCACTCGCCAGTTCCCGACGAATACGGCCGACATGGCGATCACCTCGCCGCCGTACGCCAATGGCATTGACTACGTCACGGACTACTCGCTGGAGATGGGCTGGCTGGATTTAATCGACGCACAGTCGAGAAAAACGCTGCGCGACCAGATGATCGCCTACGACAAGACGCGCAGTCTCGTCCTGCGCGAGTGGTATGAGGCAGGAGAGTACTACCGGGAAGCCAACCTGCACGAAGTCGTCAGCAAGCTCGAAGCGCTCAGCAGCAGCTACTGGAAAAAAGATATCCACCTCGTCATTCTCAAGTACTTCGACGACATGTATCGCGTCTTCCAAAGTACGTATGACGTCCTCAAGCCTGGGGCCCGCTTCATTTTCGTCGTCGGCGATTCCCTGTTTGGCAATGTGTACGTACCTGCCGACGTGCTGCTGGCGATCGTCGGTGAGCACGTCGGGTTTCAGTTGGAATCGATCGAGCTGGCCCGCAAACGGCGATCCGGGCAGAACCGATCCTACTGGCTGCGCGAGACGATTGTCAGCATGCAAAAATGAATCGCGCATGAAACCGTGCTGTACCTGTGACTCCACACTTTTACCGACAGGAATACGCCGTTATTTCTGTAGATCGGATAGGAGGCTACCCATTAATTGAGTAGCCGACCTTCCACACCACCGTACGTACCGTTCGGTATACGGCGGTTCAACCGTTTGAGTGCAATTGACGCAAGCGCTCGTACTGTGCAGGGAAGTCATAATACCCTGCCTGTGCGAGCCTTTCGTTTGTTACAGAGCGATTCAATATTGCGCTTCCGGCTATCCGCCAGTAGCCCAATCGGGTGTTTCCCCATTGGTACGCTTGCCACTCCGGCACGCCCAGCTTTCGCAGGTTTTGCACCTTCGTTCGTGGCTTCTTCCATTGTTTCCAAATGTACATCCGTATTCGTCTTCGCAACCATTCATTCCAGCTTTGCAGGATTCGTTTCATGTCCGCTACGTAGAAATAGCCGATCCAGCCTCGAATGTAGACCTTTACGTTCTCCATGACTTGCCGTGCATTTCTGCCTTGACTTCGGCTCGTTAGCTCCTTCAGCTTCTTCTTTGCCTTAGCTAGGGATTGGCGGTGTACGCGTATATATATGCCCTTCCCATTCTTTCCCAGCGCGAATCCGAGGAATTTGAAGTGCTTCTGTGCTACGACGCTGACCACCTTACTCTTCTGCGTGTTCATTTGGAGCTTGAGCTTCTGCTCCAAATACATCTGGCTAGATTTCAGCAGTCGCATGGCTGCTCGCTTGCTCTTCGCCAGCAAGACGATATCATCCGCATAGCGGATGACCCTCACCCCTCGGCTTTCCATCTCCTGATCGAATTCATTCAGATAGATGTTGGCCAAAAGCGGGGACAACGGTCCACCCTGAGGCGAGCCTTCTTCTGTCGCCCGGCGCACCCCGTTTTCCATGACTCCGCTTTTCAGGTACTTTTTAATCAGGTCGATGACGCGTTTGTCTTGGATTTGTTTGCGCAGCAGATTCAGCAGAAGTTCATGGTTCAGCGTGTCGAAGTATTTGGACAAGTCAATTTCGACCGCGTGGCCGTATCCTTGCTCGGCATACACTTGTACTTTTCGAATGGCTTGCTGCGCACTTCGCCCCGGACGGTAGCCGTAGCTTCCGTCCGAGAAGAGCGGCTCGAATAGCGGTTGCAGTTGCTGTGCGATCGCTTGCTGGATCACCCGATCTACGACCGTCGGGATGCCCAGCTTTCGAACGCCGCTTCCATCTGGTTTGGGGATCTCCTTGCGCCGCACCGGGCTTGGCTTGTAGCTCCCTTCCCGAATGCTTTCCAGAAGCTCTTCTCTGTTGTCCCGCAACCACGGCAATGCCGCCTCGACGGTCATCCCATCGATTCCCGGCGCGCCATGATTGCGCTTGACCTGTTTGTACGCCTGATTCAGATTGTCTCTGTTCAGGATACGTTCCATCAGGCCCTCTGCACCGTCTCTTTCTCTACCTTCCCGAGCTTCGATACTCCGCGCTCCTGCATACCCTTCGCGTTCCACGCTATCTCTTTGCCGGCAGCCCTTTCGGTATTCTGCTTTCATCGCATCGACTCTCCTTTCAGTCTGTGTTCGAGACCTACGATTGTTCGGCCCTTCCGCTCGACGCTGTCGCGGCTCGCGTACTATGGCGTCTGCTGACTTCTCACAGCAAGCTTTACTCCGTGTTTCGGATTTTTTTTTTTTTTTTCTACTCCACGTCTGTGAGACCTCCCCGGGTAAGAGCGATAACTTTCCCCTCATCCATCTGCCACATCTACATGATGGGATTCGGGCAGTATTGGACTTTGCTTTGTATGGCAAGCTCGTCCGTCCCAACATGCCTTCTATGTGATTTCTGTTCGTCAGACCGAGGGTTTGCCTCCGGCTTCCTTCAGATTCCGCCTCACGACGGACACCCTTGCCCTTGGCTAACAGTTCCTACTGCCAAGCCTGTAGCGGACTTTCACCGCCAAGTTATCGCCCATGCCGGGCGCACCATGATAAAAGCCGCCACCCCGGCGCAGAGGCGGGTTGGCGGCTTTGTGGCTTGGCGGAACCGTCCGTTATACATATCTGCCGATCATCGCTTGGTACGTGTCCTTTGAGCGGAGTCCCACAAGCTTTTCGACCGGTTTGCGATTTTGCAGGACGACGACGGTCGGCATCGACATGACCCCGAACTCGGCAGCAGTCTTGGGCGATTCGTCGCAGTTTACTTTCAGGATCGACAGATGCTCCCCGAGATCGCGCTCCAGCTCATCGAGAATCGGCAGCAGCGCTTTGCACGGCGGGCACCAGGGAGCGCCGAAATGGACGAGCGTGATCTGCTCGTCCATTTCGCTCAGCTTCTCCTGATAAATCGGCAGGACTTCCTCTCAAAACGCTTCCTTGTTTTTCAAAACGCAATGCAAAAAGCCGGCAATCTGTTCCGTGGACAAGCCGAGGTTGAGATACAATTGAATCGTTCGCACTTGCTCTACGGCAAATGGCGAGTAGTCGCGATAGCCGTTTTCGTGGCGGATAGGCGAGAGCAGGCCCATCTGCTCGTAATAGCGCAGCGAGCGAATGCTCACCCCTGTTTGGTTGGCCAGTTCGCCAATTTTCAAGCTGCACACCTCTTTCTGCTGTGAACGGTACGCTCATTATAAACCCTGGCATTAACGTCAGGGTCAAGGGGGCAAACGCTGCCTTCCGCTTATCGAACAGCTCTGACTGATTTATTGCTTGAACCAGTATACCGATACCCACTTGGGCAGGTAATTCCCGTAATATCCCGCTTCGCCGGTAAGATTGCGAAGCAACTCGATTTCTTTGCCGTTGCCGGTGAATTTTAGGTAAAGCGAGCCGTGCTCCGCCCCGTCCAAACGGACAAACAGCAAAGTCTTTCCGTCCCGGGAAATGTCCGGATAGTAGTCTGCGGTTTGTGCGGAGCCCTGGGTGACCTGCTGCTGTTTCCCGTCCAGCGTCCGCTCCCAGATGCGCTGCCCCGGAACCAATACCGTTTGCGGATTATACTTGCCCAACCAGGCAATGTTCGATTTGCCATGTGTATAGTAAAGCTTGCTGCCATCCGGATTGCTCCAGATCGGCTGGGAGTCGGTAAAATCTTTCTGCCCCGCATCGGTCACTTTGAACTGGAGTGTCGTGTCGGCAATCGCTAACGATTTATCTGTGGTCGCTTCTCTGTTGCCTCCAGCGATGTAAGCGAGGCGATGGCTGTCCGGCGACCAGGCGAACCATTCCGGATAGCCAAGCCCACCGTCAATAACCGCTTGCCTGGACGGCATCAGCAAGTCCATGATGCGGATGTCTACGCCATCCGCAGAAATCGACGCCGAATTCGGTCTGACAAAGAACGCCACATAGCGCCCATCCGGCGAAAGCGTGAGTCCATCTGCCTGGTACCAGTAAATGCCGTCGTCCACATTCGGCTTCTCTCCGATCAAATACGATTTCCCAGTATGGCCGGATACATCTACTTTCATCAGTTTAATCGGCTGCTCCTTGGCAGCAGGAGTGGACACTAGCAAGCCCCTCCCCTCAGGCAGCCAGGCAAAATCACTGATGCTGATCTCGCCGGTCGGATTGGTGACGGATGTGACTTTTCCTTTCTCGAGCTTGCAGAGGAACAGGTTTGATCTGATCGGATCTTTGCTATTCTCCGTCAGATAGGCGATCGTCGTGTCGTTTGGCGACCATTTCGGTTTTCCCCGAAGCGGTTTTTTCTCAACCTGAAACGCTCCTGTGCCGTCCGCCTTTACCGCCCACAGGTAAGCAGGCGAGCCGTAGATGATCTTTTCGCTGTGCTGCAGGTACAGGAGCCATTCACCATTGGCGGACCAGCCAACAATCTCGATGATTCCCGTTTTCGTCACCTGCTTTGGCTTTGCTCCCGGGTTTCGCCCGTCCATGAGCCAGAGATCGCCGTTGCTCGTAAAAGCGATGTTCGCCGGAATTGCTGCCGCCGCCACTCGCTGCGGGATCGGTTCCGTCTGACTTGTTGCAGATTGGTTTTTCTGTGTCGACGCAGTGCTTGTCTTTGCCTTTTGCGATACTGCTGCCGCTTGCCCCTGTGCGAATCCGCTCCCGCCAAGAACTGTCAAAGCTAGTGCAAGACAGCCCACTGCCGTTCCCATCCGCATTTTCATCTTCGTCATACGTCCCTGTCCCCATTTCTCTCTGGATCTTCTCCTCCAATCAGACGGATCGTTTGCATTTTTCGTTTCAGGCTTTTTGCAGCAGCCATGCTTGCTGTGAACCACTCGCAACGGACAGTTAAAAACCGATTGATTTGTCCCATACGACGATTTGTTCTTTTCGTCTCGTCCGGTTCAACGTATCGAAAATCTGGCTTTGACTGCCGGAATAGACGCGCTCGACGATATAGGCCGGCTGCTTTTCCCGCAGGGATGCGAAAAATTGGCCACCGTCGATTGTGCCGTCCTTCGCTTTTTTATCGCCGACGACAAAGATGATCAGTGCATCCTGTCTGGTCACCCGGTTGATTTCTTCGAGGACGCGTTCCATGTTGGCGGAGTAGTCGGCGAACCGCTGAATGAGCCCTTCCTTGATTTCCAGCCGATTCTCCTCGTGAATCTCGTAAATGATTTTGCCGTAATAGGCCGTGTAATCGAGCGCATCGAAGTACGGCGGGGATGTAAAGACGACATCGACAGAGCCCGGCTCGACCAGTTGGCTAAGCTGGCGGGCATCGCCGAGAATGACCCTGCCGGTCGGCTGGCCGCAATTGGCGGCATAGTGTTTCTTTACTTTTTCCTCCAGCTTCTCGTAAAAGCTGATGTATTGCTTCGGTTCGATATTTTTGCCCACCGAGCTGGAAGTCCACCTGTAATGATTGCACCCTCTGGCCGTCAGCGCAATCGCTCCGTAATAGCAGCCTTTGACATAGGCAGACATTTGCTCGCGAAACAGGCTGACAGACATAACCTCATTCGCGCTCTGCTCGTGAAAGTGCCTAGCCGGCCCCTCCGGCATAGCGGGCACGCAGTTTTTCTCAAGTGACCATTTGGCGGCTTGAAGCAGTGTCGTCACTTCAGCGATGTAATCTTCCCGGCTTTTCTGTTCCAGCTTAGCTTGCGACAGACTGTAGGCAATCGGGTTGTTGTCCACACCGATGACATCCATCCCCAGCTTTTGTCCTTCGTGAAGGATGGTGCCCGAGCCGCAAAACGGATCCAGCAGCGTCAGCGAAGACGGCAGCTGCGACAGGACTTGCCGTGCGTCCAGTGCGGATATTTTTCCCCGATACGGATAGAGACCGTGAATCGACTTGGGATTGTTGACGCTTTTCAGCGCTTCAAAGACAAGCTTCGTTCGCCCGGAAGCGCTTGTGCGGTACTTGACATACGCTTCATTTGCCCGGCTAAAATCCAACGCTTTCTGCCTGCTCGCTCCGAGAACATCGTTTGGTACGAGCGATTCAACCACATGGATCTCTCTCATGGTACATCGCGTCCTTTCCTCATTCCCAGCCACGGATATCGTTCATTATTGATAAAACCACCACTCGAAAAAAGGCTTATTCCCTCATTATTTCCTTTCAAACAACGAGCAACACGCCTCTCTCCCTATATATGTCCAAGCCGGTTGTTTTATTTCGCCCAGATTTCCTGTGCGAGCTTTCCGCCAGTCTGGTCAGCCAGGTCGAGCGCAACCTGGCCAGCCCGTCGATCGCTTCTCTGGTGAAAATGGCGGAGATTCTCGGCTGTCCGGTGGGAACGTTTTTTGAAGAAAACAAGACCGAACAGCTTGTCGTGCGCAAATCTGAGCGGCGAAAGCTCATCCTGCCGCACCACAAGCAAGCCTATGAACTGGCTACACCCTCAGAGCTGGATGGGAGTGTGCGCGTATTGGTCGTCACGCTGGAGCCGGGCGAATACTCCTCCATGAAAAAGACAACCCATCAGGACAAGGAAATCTGCTTTGTCCTCCACGGTGAGGTGGAGATTGAAATCGATTTGACCGTCCACCGATTACAGGACGGCGACACGCTCGTGTTCGATTCGAGCGATCCCCACCGCTTTTACAACCCGACCAATTGCCAGAGCCAATTCATGCTGATAGTGTATACATAAAATCTCCCCCTTTCCACATCGCGAAAGGGGGAGTTTGCTGTTCATTTATACGTTTGCGAGCGTGAACATCCGCTCCGGATGATTCGTGCAAATGATAACCGCTTCATCCAGTTCCATTACAGCCTGCATTGCTGCCGGCTCGTCAATCGTCCACGCGACCACCGTCATCCCTGCTGCGACCATCGCTTTGACAAGCTCCGGGGTGAGATACGGATAGCACATGCTCAGCACGTTTGCACCGGTCGCCGCCAATTGCTCCGGCAACAGCGTCGGTCTGCCGAGAATAATCAGTCCGGTCGCAAGCGATGGCTCCGCCTGCTTGACAGCTTTGATCACTTCATGGTCAAACGACGTCAGCATGACCTCGTCCTGCATCTCATGGTGCTTCACGAGCTCAATCACTTTTTGTCCCAAACCCGGATACATCGTGCCTGCCGTTTTTAGTTCGATGTTCAACTTGCATTTGCCGCGCACCACAGCCAGCACAGCGTCGAGCGTCGGGATCGTCTCTTCGGCGAACCGTTGATCAAACCAACTTCCGGCATCCAACTGCTGCAGTTCAGCATACGTATGGTCAGCTACCAAGCCGCTGCCACTGGTTGTACGCTCCAGCGTAAAGTCATGAATCACCACAGGCACACCGTCTTTAGACAGCTGCACATCGATTTCGATCGCAGAGATGAGCGGATCGTCCGCCGCCATTTTGATCGCCGAAAGCGTATTTTCCGGCGCCAGACCGGACCAGCCGCGATGGGCCATACAACGGTTCATGCAATACCCTCCTTACGCATTCGCGCTTATTTTTTCAGCATTTTGTTGCCTTTTTCCACTGCTTTTTGCAAAGCGTCATCTACGCTTGTCTGGCCGAGAATGGCGCGCTGCAGCTCATTCTGGATGATTTCCTGCAGCTCTCTGTAGCCAGGAGCCATCGGTCGTGGGTTGCCGTATTGCAATTGGTCGACAGCGACTTTAAAGTTCGGGTTCTGCTCGTAAAATTTGTTCATTTCAGGCGACGAAACAGCCTCTGTCGTCACCGGCATGTAACCCGAAGCAAGCGACCAGTCGATGGATTGCGGCGTATCGGTCATCCATTTGATAAACTCCCAGGCTGCTTTTTTCTTCTCGTCAGGCGATTTGGCTAAAATGACGAGGTTCGCGCCGCCTGTCGGTACGCCATAGCTCTTTCCGGCCGGCAGGAACGCTGTGCCGACGTCGAACTTGGCATTTTCCTGCATCGACTTCAGACTGCCCGTGGTGGTAAAAATCATTCCGACTTGCTGGTTGAGGAAGTCTTGTTCGGCCACGTCCCAGGAATCGTATTTGGCTCCTGGAGGGTTTTTCATGATCCCGTCCTTGATCATGCCCGCCCACAATTGTAGCGGTGCCTTGCCTTCGTCCGAATTGATCAGCAGGCTTTTGCCGTCTTCGGAGAGCATTTTGCCGCCGCTCTCCATCACGAGCGCTTCGTAGAACCAGATGTCGATGGGCGTGGAAAAGCCGTACTTGGTCGTTTTGCCGCCTTCTTTTTTCGTCAGCGCCTTGGAGAAGCTGACCAGCTCATCCCACGTCTTCGGTCCTGCCGGATCGAGGTTGGCCGCTTTAAGCATGTCGCGGTTGACGTACAAAAGCGGCGTCGAGCGGTTGAACGGAATCGCGTACAGCTTATCCTTCCAGTAGGAGTTGCCCAACAGGCCGGGGATGTAGCGTTTCTCGATGCCTTGCGTATATGGTCCCAGGTCTTCCAGGACGTGCGCATCGGCAAACGCGCCGACAGAGCCGATCTCGACCATCGTCACGTCCGGTTGGTTGCCTGCGGCGACGGCAGCAAGCACTTTGGCGTGGTTGTCGTAGTAGCTGCCCTGATACGATGGCTTGACGACGACGTCTTTTTGCGCGGAATTGAACTGCTTGACCATCTGCTCGATTTTCTCGCCGTTTTTGCCGCCGACGGAATACCAGAAGTTGATTTGCACCGGCTCGGCTTGTGCAGTAGCCTGCGAGCCCGACGTTTGTGCTGGAGCGGGCGTGCTGCCGCCTGCATTCGCTTCCTTTTGTGCCGTATTGCCGCAACCGGCAAACAGACTGGACGCACTTACGAGTAATACGAGAAACATCCCTTTCCACTTTTTCATCGCTGGTCTCTCCCTTTTGGTTAATGTATTGCCAGTTATTTCGATTGATAAAGAAACGCCTTGATGATGTGCCGCTGGGCGATCAGGAAGATGGCCAAAATCGGCAGGACGAGCATCATGTTGCCGGCCATGATGACGTTCCAGGCGGACCCGCCCTCTGTCGCCTTCAGCCTGCCAATGCCGATCGGCAGCGTGCGGACCAGGTCGTCATTGGTCATGATCAGTGGCCAGAAATAGTCGTTCCAATGGTAAATGAAGCTGAACAGGCCAAAGGTGATCAGGACCGGCTTTGCCATCGGCACAAGTACGCGCCAGATGATTTTCCACTCCGAAGCGTTGTCCAGCCGCGCCGCTTCAATCACTTCATCGGGAACCTGCATGAACGACTGGCGCAGCAGGAAGATGCCAAAGGCGCTCGCCCCTGAAGGCAAAATCAGCGCCCAGAGCGTATTGACCAGATTCCAGCCGCTCAGCTGTACGTAGATCGGCAAGAAAATCACCTGCGGCGGAATCATCAGTGCGACCAGCGTCAAACCGAACAGCAGATTGCGGCCGCGGAACTGGTAGCGGGCAAATGCGTAAGCTGCCGGTACGCCTGTCAGCAACTGCAACAGCAGGATGCCGACAGCCACGATGATGCTGTTGAGCAAATAGGTCAAAAACGGCCCGGAGCTCCACGCCTGGGCAAAGTTGGCGAACTGCCACGACTCCGGCAGGATGCCCGGCGGAAACTGGTACACCTCCGGCTGCGTTTTGAAGGCAGTCAAAAACATCCAGAGAAACGGGAAGACAAACACAAACGTAATCGCTACGAGCAAAATCACTTCAAGCGTCTTCCCTGTATAGGCACGCAGTCGGCCCATCTGTATCCACTCCCTTCTCGTGCTGATAAGAACCATCAGCGATAGTGAACCCGCTTGGACATGAGCAAAAAGTGCAAAATCGTCAGGATACCGACAAACAGCAGCAGGACGACGGATGCGGCCGAAGCAATGCCCCCGTTGTAATAGTCCATGCCCTGCTCGTACGTGTAAAAGGCGAGCACGTTTGTACTGTTGACCGGACCGCCCTGAGTCATGATGTAGATCGTGTCAAATGCCTGGAAGGATGAGATCGTATTGATGACGAGCAGGAAAAACAGCGTCGGCGACAGCAGCGGAATCGTGATTTTCATCAGCGTCTTCCATTTCGGCGAGCGGTCGAGGGCCGCTGCCTCGTACAAATCCTTCGGAATGCTCTGCAGCCCGGCGATAAACACGAGCGTGTTGTAGCCGACGCCTTTCCAGACGCTGACCAGGACCAGCGAGAGCAAGGCGCTCTTCGTGTCGTTCAGCCAGGTGTACGGCGGCAAGCCGACCGCTTCCAGAACGGCGTTCAACAGCCCGTACTGCGTATCCATCATCCATACCCAGAGCATGGACACCGAGACGAGCGAGATGATGTGCGGACTGAAAATGCTCGCTTGCACGGCGCCGTAGATTTTCGCTTTCCGGTTCAGCCACAGGGCGAGGAAAAACGCCAGGCCGATGCCGAGCACGACGGTGAGTATCGTGTAAATGATCGTATTGCCCAACACCTGATGAAAGTCAGGATCGGCCAGCAGCTCGGCAAAGTTGGCCAGGCCGACCCACTCGATCTGATCGAGATTGAGCAGCGACCAATCGTGAAAGCTCAAATAGATGACGGACACGATCGGGTAAAAGAAGAAGAGGACAAAAAAGACGAGCGCTGGCGCGATATATACGTACGGGCGGAGCTTCTCCCACACTGCCGGGCGCGCAGGCGATGCGGCTGATTGCTGTACCCCGGTTCCCCCGTGGGCAGTTTTTGCGGCTGTTTGCATTACCTCAGTCCTCCTACGAGCGCCTTTGCCACTCTCCGCATTATCTCAATCCTCCCACGAGCGCTTTGGCCGCGGGATTTTGTTCCGCTGTCACTCTTGCGCCACTCCGTGTATCGAAGAAGTACAAATCCTTGGCAAAAATCGTCGCCGTGACCTCTGTCCCCTGATCGAGCAATTGTTCAGCGGTTTCCTTGACGACGATCCGCCCCTTGGCTGTTTCCACGTAGTACAGCACATCCGAACCGAGGATTTCCCGCGAGGCGATGCGCCCGGGCAAATGCAGACCGCCGTTGTCCGGGAATGATTGCAGCACGTTTTTGTCCGTCCACAGATTCGCTTTTTCCGGACGAAACCCGGTTGCAAGCTGGTCATTCTCGCCGTGCAGAATATTCATCGCCGGCGAGCCGATGAACTGGGCGACAAACAGGTTGTTTGGCTCCTGGTACAGTGACAGCGGCGTATCCGCCTGCTGAATATCGCCTGCATTCATCACGACGATCTGATCGCCCATCGTCATCGCTTCCACTTGATCGTGCGTGACGTAGATGAACGTCGTCCCGAGCTGCTTGTGCAGCGCCGTCAGCTCTACGCGCATCTGGTGTCTGAGCTTCGCATCGAGATTGGAGAGCGGTTCGTCCATGAGGAAGACTTGCGGCTTCTTCACCATCGCCCGAGCCAATGCGACCCGCTGCCGCTGCCCGCCGGACAAATGGGACGGCTTGCGATTCAGATAGCTGCTCAAGCCGACCACCTCGGCGATTTCCTCCACCTGCTGCTTTGCCGCCTGCTTGGATACCCCGCGATTGCGCAAGCCAAAGGCGATGTTGTCAAAGACGCTCATCGTCGGGTAGAGGGCGTAGTTCTGAAACACCATAGCCAAATCCCGCTTGCCTGGCGGAACGTCGTTGACCAGCTTGTCGCCGATCCAGATCTCTCCGCTCGTGACTTGCTCCAGCCCGGCAATCATCCGCAGCGTTGTCGATTTGCCGCAGCCTGACGGACCGACCAGCACAGTAAAGGAACCATTGGGAATTGTTAAGTCGAGCCCTTTGACCACGGTTTGTTGGTCGTATGTTTTGACGACCTGCTTTAAGCTCACCTGTGCCATATCAGCTCACATCCTTCCGATTGTTTTCACCTGCAAGCAGCGTTGTTCGCCGACGAGACGGCCTCTCGTTTGCCTCGCCCTGTTTTGCGAAAACGCCTTTTCTCGAAAAAGAAAAACCTTTAATAGAAGAAACAAAAACTAGCAAGCGCAGTTTTTGCAAGTTCCACTAAAGGTTTCTCCACGGCTCCAACCTAACAGCTATCTACTTGTTGCTTTTATCATACTTGCGGATTGTTAAGCTAAAATGAAGGGATTGCGGGGTTTCGGCAAAGAAATGATTGAAATGCCGTGAAGACCAAAGAAAGACCTTGTCCTGGGCTGTCGTGGTGGGAGAGAGAAAAGAGAAATGGGCTTACGTTCGTTGCGGCTTTTGCAAGGGAGCATATACTGTCCGGCTCCGCTCCAAAAACGGCACGTCGACCAAAATTCCGAAGAAGCTTATTCAAACGTAGAGTTGGTCTATAAAGCTGTGCCGTCTATCTGAACAACTAGGCTGCGAATCCCACAAACACTGCAGCTAGGGAATCGCCAAGAAGAGATAAGCGGAGCTTTTTGACAGCGCTACCCAGACTCCGCCCAAAAAACGGAACGTCTTTCGTGCCCCACCTACATCCTTGAGATACGTCCCTCGAGGCTTTTGGGGCGCGGTTCCGTTTTTTGGGCGGAGTCGGCCTTGAATTACTCCCTCGCAAGCTGTCACTTGCGGAGCGTTCTCTTCTTGGCGATTCCCCTCGCCTCCACCGAAGCTACGGTTACACGATGATTACAGCACCTATCGTGGGCTAAAAAAAGAGCGATCCACTCTCCTATAGTGAAGAGTAACCGCTCTCTTAACCGATATGTCAGACGTGTGTTACACCATGTGTTCTCGGTTCACTGCGACTTCCGAGATAACGTCGGAAGCCATCGAAAGGGTGGGCAATTCGAGAATGTTGCGATGCTTGCCTGGTCCGTAGTAATCCAATTCCGTCCGGGCAAGCTTGAATCCGAATGAAGCCAATGCGCGAATGGACTGCGTGTTTGTTTCGTTTACGGTCACCAGCACGTTTCTGAGCGTGGGAAACTGTCTCAGCGCGTTCAAACGGGCCTCAATGAGCCGTTTGCCGATGCCCCTTCCCTGATACTCCTTGTGTACGTTGCTGAACAACAGCCAGCCAGTCGTCTGGTACATATCAATCCCGGCACAGCTAAAACCGATTAGTTGGTCATCGCACGTCGCTTTGTAAATCAGTTGCGGAAACAGCTCAATGTACTTCTTCAGTTCGTGCAAATTCATCCGATCCGGAAACGTCAGATCTGCCAGCCGAATCATCTCTGCAAAATCATCTCTGCTAGCAATGGCAATCTGTACATCCATTGTCCCCACCTCCTTACCATTCATGCCTTATCACTCTATCAAACGGAGATGAAGATTGGATGGAGAGAATGTAGAGCCATTGTAAAACTTTGAAACCCCCTCCTTTTTCAGGAAAAGGAGAGGGCCGATAAACCTACTTCATGCTTGCCGCCATGCGCAGCAGCTCATCCTTTGTTACGGCTGCATCATCCGTACTGATTTGATAGACGATCGATTGACCGTTCGCCGCTTCGATCCAGGACAGTTCCAGGTAGTAGCCTGTTTTCGTCAAGAAATTGTTGTCCTGTTTGGAGATATAGGCTTCCTTGCCGTGTACGGAGACTTTTTCCGCTGTTGCGAAATCGCCTGTCTTTACGGATACAGCGGTGTTGGCGTCTGGAATCACTTGAAAACTGAGCTGAATCTGCCCGTTCCGCTTATTTGTGTAGAGCAGATTGGGGGTGTTGATGCCGAGCTGAGGAGCTTGAACCGTTTCTGCCTTCACCCAGGACAGTTTTCCTCCTGTTTGTTGCGATGTTTGCTTTAATGTTGTTTCATAGGTGTTGAGTTTGTCTGGATCGGTCCCTTCCATCGCCTGCTGAAGTCGACCGCCCTCCAAGTTGAAGTCTTGCGGGATATCCGTGGGCAGTTTTACTGCCGCTGCATACGGGGTGATCGCTTCTTTCCACGCAGTTAGGTCCGGAAATAGCGTGGGATTGGCAACCCTGATAACAGCAGGCAGATTTCTTTGCGCCAATTCCGGTACGTACGCATAGGCGTTTTCACCGGGGGCCAGCTGGCTTTGCACGTCATACAGCGATTCGCTGATCTCCTTGACCGTTGCTTGCGGAAGATTTACTGCAGAATCTTTCGTTACTTCGAGCTGGACTGAATCGGTATGGAGTATGTAAAGAACGCTGGAGGCATAGGCAACCCCCGTGAAAAGCATCATGCAGCACGCGGCGATAACGGATGCCCGGTAGAGCCTTTTCGGTTTTGGCAGCGGGCGAGTCTGATGATGTCGTTCAAATAGCGTGAGGATCTGGGCATCGAGCTGGCGCGGCGAAGTGATTTGTTCCGCCTCTCTTTGAATGGCACGCTTTACTGTTGTTTCAGTGAACATGGAATACTGCCTCCTTGTTTTCGGTTATTCGCTCTGCATGTTTGCGAAGCTTTTCCAATCCGAGACGATGCCGCGATTTGACGGTTCCCACGGGAATGCTGAGCAGATCGGCAATCTCTTCAAAGGAATACTCGTGATAATACCGCAGGACCAGCACCTCTCTCTGCTTGTAGGAAAGCTTTTGCAGAAGTGCCCCGACTTCTTCCCGCCGTTCGTTTTGCAGCAGTTCGTTCTCCGTGCCGGCATCTGGTGGTTCTTCTGCAAGCAAGGTACTGCGCTCAAACAGTCTGAGCTTTCTCCAGATTTTCCGGTTCCAGTTATGCGCCTGGCGAATGATCAATCCATTCAGCCAGGAGCGGAACGGTTGTCTCCTGTCATAATTCGGCAGCGATTTGAACAGCTCGATATACACTTCGCTGACGACATCGTGAACATCCTGCCTGTTGTTGATGAGAAACGAAACGGTGCGGTATACATCGTCGCGGATATGCTCGTACACATGCTTGAATGCGTCTCTATCCCCTTGCTTCATTTTGCTGAGCCATACGTGTAAATCTTGTTCTGTCATAGGGCGGCCGGCCTCCTATTGGGTTTTTCATGTATATATTGGTCCTCTGCCCCAAAAAAGTTCACTTTTTAATACGACTGGATTTCAGCAAGGTTCCTCTCTCCCTGTTTTTTGTACCAATACAAAAAAAGCCCGTCCTATTCTCTGTTCAGAAAAGGCCGGGCTTCTGTTCAACATTCCCTGTCAATCTACATATGTCCGATTGATTTCACAGTTAGCAGTGCTTCGGTAAATTGCTGAAAGCTTAAAAAGCGATAGTCGGCTTTAGGTTCAACAACTCCTTCACTTGTTTCTGTATACCAGTGAAGGACGACGCTTTTCACCTGTGCTGCTTTGGCTGCTGCCACATCATAATGGCTGTCCCCGACAAACAAGGTGCGTTCGGGCAGCGCGCCGATCTCGTTCATCGCTTTGATCACGGGTTCCGCTGATGGCTTGCCTTCCGTCACGTCATCCAGCGTGACAACAGCGTCGAACAAATGCTCCAGGTCAAAACGCTGTAAATCCCGCTCGGCAAAGGCGCGCTGCTTATTGGTCACGATTCCCAGGCAATAGCCCGCTTGGTGCAGGATCTCCAGCCCCGCTTTGACCTGGGGAAAAATCCGGATTTTTTCTTCGTAATTCGCCTGCAGCCGGTTTTCGTACGTTTCCCATACGTGTGCTTGGGTTACCCCCTCGGCCAATAAATGCTGAAAAGATTCGACGCAGTTTTGAAACGACTCGCCAAAACGCTGCAGCATTTCCCCCCTGGTACTCGTCCCGGGCAAGTATTGTTCAATTGTCTCGTACACCGTATCAACAAACAGTTCGCGGCTATCCAGGAGCGTGCCGTCAAGGTCGAAGAGCAGGCATGAAATCTGTTCCATCTGTGAGATTCTCCTTCCATAGCTGATGATTTCCCATCGAAACGGCAACGGCTCCGTACTGCAAAGCCTGGATCATCTGCGTCCGCTCGCGAATCAAGCCTCCGGCAATGATCGGGATATCCACCTGCTCGCGATACAGGGCGATGAATTCCGGCAGCAGCGCAGGCATGATTTCAATGGCGTCCGGCTGCGTCTCCTGTACCGACTGCAAACCCGATTTGATCGAATCGCTGTCGACCAGAAACAGCCGCTGGATGGTGAGCAGCCCTTGCAGCTTGGCCAGCTTGATCACGCTGTTGCGCGTGGTTACAATCCCATCCGGCTTGACGTAATGGGCGAGAAAAGCGATCCCTTCCTTGTCGTGGCTGATGCCGCCAATCCGCTCAAGGTGAAGAAAAACAGGCGTGCGATGACTGCGGTACAGATCGACATATCGCTTGATGATCCCAATATTTCCGGTAGAGAGGACAACCGCGCTCACTTCCGCTTCCAACGCTTTTTCCAGCGCTTTTGGCTCTTTGACGGACGCAATCTTCCTGATTTTCGTCAACTGTTCATAAAACTCGCGCTGATTCACGAGAATGCCTCCTTTGCAAGAAAAAAAACCTTTACCAAAAGGATCAAGAAACTAGCATCTAGCTCCTGAATACCTCCCCAAAGGTTTCTCCGCGGCTCCAACCAACAGCTATCTACTTGTTGCTTTCATCATAGCTTCCGATTGTTAAGTGAAAATGAAGAAAGTGCGCGGTTTTGGCTAAGATTTGATTGGACTCAAATGAAACTGAGGGGCTTGGGTGGGGGTGGGAAGACATGCGGACGCCAAAAGTTTTTTGGTGCAGCCTTCGTTGCGAAGATCAGGACGAGCGAGTGTCGGTGGTGCATCTGGAACGTTTTATCAAGCCGACCGCATGTGCCATGGGAACGCAAATACACGCAAAAAGCGATTCGCTCAGCCATTTGGCATGAGGAATCGCCGGAATTTCTCCGCTTGTGACACGAGGTGGCGTTTGCGTCGACCGCTACGATTTCATACAGCGTCGCTATACGTGTCTGAACAGTAATCCAGGGCCGCCTTTTTCCCCAAGCACACACAAAAAAAACTACGGCTGACCAATTAACTAACAAGGATTTCCAATGACCTTCGTCG
>CAMIVR010000016.1 GCA_946402065.1 uncultured Brevibacillus sp.
CAAAAACGAGAGAACCGAGCGAGACAAAACGTGTAATCGCAATGACGAGAACGGTCACGATCGCCGAAATCAAAAAGGCAGTCGGCGAAAAACCCAAAGCCACCCCGAGCGTTGTAGCGATTCCCTTGCCGCCGCGGAAACCGAAAAAAACCGGCCAATTGTGCCCCACGATGGCAAAAATGCCGGCAAAGGCATAGGTGAGCGAATCGCCGCCAGCGATGAGGTGGGCGATCCCCATCGCTGCCAATCCTTTACATGCATCCAGTACCAGGACGAGAATTCCGGGACCTTTGCCCAACACCCGCAACGTATTGGTGGCTCCTGCATTTCCGCTGCCATGGGAGCGAATATCAATTCCTGCTACTTTTTTCGCGATGAGATAACTAAAACTGATCGAACCAAGTAAATAGCTAATGACCGCCGCAAATAAAAATGCCATCGTCTTGTACCTCTCCCCACTTTTTTCGCTGAAAAATTAGACCCCAGTCATTATCGTTTTTGCCGCGTCAATATACGAACCGGCGTTCCTTCGAATACAAACGCCTCGCGAATTTTGTTTTCGATATAGCGCTCATAAGAAAAATGCATCAGCTCGGGATCATTTACAAACAGAATGAACGTTGGCGGTTTCACCGCAGCTTGGGTGGCATAGTTGATTTTGAGTCGCTTTCCCCGATCTGACGGTGGCGGCGTCATAATCGTCGCATCCGTTACGAGATCGTTCAAAACGGCCGTAGGAACACGCATCGAGTGCGCCTCTGCTACCTGATTAACCTTCGGCAAAATTGTTTGCACGCGCTGCTTTGTCTTCGCGGAAACGTACAGAATTGGCGCATAGTCAAGAAACTTGAACTCTTCGCGAATCAACTCGGTAAAGTGCTGCATCGTCTTGTCGTCTTTTTCGACCGCATCCCATTTGTTCACGACGATGATGACGGCACGACCGGCTTCATGTGCATAACCGGCAATTTTTTTGTCTTGTTCAATGATGCCTTCCTCTCCATTAATCAAAACGAGCACGACATCAGAGTCTTCAATCGCTTTGAGCGCACGCATGACGCTGTATTTTTCCGTCGTTTCGTACACTTTTCCGCGTTTGCGCATACCTGCTGTGTCAACCAGTACGTACTCTTGTCCATCTCGCTCAAAAGGCGTGTCGATTGCGTCACGGGTCGTTCCCGCAACCTCACTGACAATGACCCGTTCTTCTCCGAGAATCGCGTTGGTCAACGACGATTTCCCCACGTTCGGCCGACCGATCAAGGAGACGCGGATCACGTCTTCCGGGCGATCGTCCTCGTCCTGCTCAGGAAAGTGCCGGAACACTTCATCGAGCAAATCTCCCAAACCGAGGCCATGGCTTCCCGAAATCGGAAAAGGCTCGCCTACACCTAATTGATAGAAATCGTAGATCTCATTGCGCATTTCCGGATTGTCGATTTTATTTACGCCAAGGACAATCGGTTTACCCGTGCGATTCAGCATTCGCGCCAATTCCAAATCGGCATCAGTCGCACCGGTCCGGCTGTCTACGATCATGATAATGACATCTGCTTCATCTATCGCCAATTCAGCCTGATATCTCATTTGCGTCAGGATTTGATCGACATCGCCAAATTCAATTCCGCCTGTATCGATTACATGGAAGCTGCGATTCAGCCACTCCCCTTTCCCGTACAGGCGATCCCTTGTGACGCCTGGCTTGTCCTCGACAATTGCAATCCGCGACCCGACAAGCCGATTAAAAATAGTGGATTTACCGACATTTGGTCTACCCACAATCGCTACTACAGGCAATCCCATTGTACTCAACACTCTCTCTCATGACTGATTTACTAGCCCATCATACCATAATGTACATATGGCGAACAATGATTAGGCAGTCCAATTTCCAAAAGCAGGAATTATTTCGGTTTGACGATCACATGCCAGCATTTTTTCACGAAAACGATGCACGCTGCCACGCCGCCCCATAAAGCAAACGAGAGCCAGAGCGCATCCTGGATGGAACGGTCGCCGACGACGCCAACCGGTATTTTCCCGAGGTTGCCGACTACGTAGAGCAAGTCCGCCACCGGCAGCGAAAAGAACAGCAGGAACACTTGTTGCCCGGGATTCCAGGTAAAAACAAGCAGAAGCAGCACGACAAGCACGGGAAAAAGACTTGCTTCTTCAAACCAAAGCAATACCGGATTCAAAAACAGCATTTTTTTCGCAAATACCAAGAGACAGGTCAGCGTAATTGCCAGCGCCATGACGTGATGCCGCTTGGCAGTCACAAGCCGGGACCACATCCATCCGGCCGTCAACAGAGGCAAGAGTGAACCGCTCAAGCTGATTTCAAGGGGGAGAGCGTATAGCCGCCAATTGGAAAATGAACAGAGCAGGTAGCAAGCGATCACCGCCAATACTTTGCTCCGCGGCTGATGAATCCTGTGTAAGACTGTGTCAAATACGCCCATCCATACGAGGCAAAGCAAGCACCACTGTACAATTAACGCCAGAATACCGTCGTTCATCGCATACTCCTTGTCCGTTTACTTAACCGTCCTGAAATGAGTATGCCTCAACGGGCCGTTTTTCACGCATTACCCTCTCTGCGCAAATGCACGCCGGTCAATGCCGCGCAAATCTGCCCACTCGCCCGTCTCTCCCGTGATGACCAGGGGGACCTGCTTGAGCTTGGCTACATCGTCCACGCCGAGTGCAGTCATCGCCACACGCAGCTGATGGTGGAGCTCGTCCACAAACGCGAAGCTCTGCTCGAGCCCTTCCGTTTGCACGAGGCGCAAGAACGCTCCAGCCATGCCTACGACTGATGCGCCCAGCGCGATCGCTTTGGCAATATCCAAGCCGGTGCTGATTCCTCCCGAGGCAATCAACGTCGTCCCGGTCAAATTACACACAGATGCTTCCAGCAAGCTTTGGACAGTCGTCAACCCCCAGTCTTCAAACAGGTGCAGCGTGGCGGGCTGTCTGCGGTTCTCGATTTTCGCAAAATTCGTTCCGCCTGCGCCGCCGATGTCGATGATCGTGACACCTGCCTCCATAAGCTGCTTTACGGTATGGCGCGCCATTCCAAAGCCGACTTCCTTGACGACAACGGGAACCTCCGATTGTTTGGCGATCGCCTCAATGTTTGCCAGGTAGCCGTGAAAATTGCGGTCACCCTCCGGCATCAGCAGCTCTTGCATGACATTGAGGTGAATTTGCAATGCGTCAGCGCGAATCATCGCTACGGCCCGCTTCGCTTGTTCAGGAGTAGCCTCTGCTCCGAGGTTGGCGAGAATGAGCCCATCTGGATGCTCTCGCCGAACAATCGCATAGCTGTCCGCGAGCGTGGCATCCTTGATTGCAGCCATTTGCGAGCCGACGGCCATCGCCAAATTTTTTTCCCGGGCGAGTATTGCCAGTCGCTGATTGATCTCTGTCGTCTGCGGCGATCCCCCTGTCATCGCATTAATCATGATCGGCGATGACAGCTGTAAACTGCCCATCATCGTATCCAGCGCAAGGTTACCATAATCGCTGTCCGGTAAACTATTCGGAATGAAAGCGACATCGCTCAACCCGTGTCCTCCCGATTGTCCGGTGGCGAGAGCATGCTGAATGTGTTCAAGCTTGCGTGAAACTCTGCTCATGAATCGCGGATTCCTCCTTTGCTGTGCTGCGTAGATATGGATGAAAAGATTGTGTCCCGTGACTAAGGTGCCAAGAGGGAAAAAGGGTACGCCGCAGCGCACCCTTTCTGATTTACTTCAGCTTTTCTTTTAAATCTCCGAACAGATCTCCCAGGGTTACGCCCAGCGACTGGTTATTCTCTTGCTGGAACGCTTGCTGCTCGCGTTTGCTGGCGCGTTCAGCCTGTTCTTCGCGTTCTTCTTCGAGAGCGCGGATGCTCAGACTGATTCGTTGGCCGGCCGGGTTGATCTCGAGAATCTTCACTTGCACCTCTTGCCCTTCCTTCAACACCTCTCCAGGTGTTTTGACATGGCGATTGGCGATTTGGGATACATGCACGAGCCCTTCGAGTCCGGGAGCGATTTCGACAAATGCGCCAAACGCTGCCAGACGCTTCACAGTACCTGTGACGATATCGCCTTTTTTAAACTGCTCTGCCGCCAGGCTCCATGGACCTGGCTGGGTCTCTTTCATGCTCAGGCTGATGCGCTCCTGCTCTTTGTCAACTTTCAGCACCTTTACTTTGACCTTGTCGCCTTCCGACACGACATCAGACGGCTTTTCCACGCGATTCCAGGCAAGCTCGGACACGTGGACGAGTCCGTCTACCCCGCCAATATCGACAAACACGCCGAAATCAGTAATTCGCTGAACAGTTCCCTCGAGTACTTGGCCAACCTCAAGTCCTTCCAAGACTGACTGTTTTTTATTTTTAGCCTCTTCCTCGAGGACTGCTTTATGCGACAAAATCACTTTGTTTTTCTCTTTGTCCATCTCAACGACTTTCAAGCTGAGCGTACGTCCTTTGTAATCGGAAAAATCTTCGATGAAGGCAATGTCCACCATAGAAGCAGGAATAAATCCGCGCAGGCCGACGTCAACGACCAGCCCGCCTTTGACGATTTCTTTAACAACCGCTTCGATCACTTCACCGGATTCCATCTTGGCGGCCAAATCATCCCATGCTTGTTCCGCTGTAACGGCTTTCCGCGAGACAACCAGCTCTTCCTTTTCATCGTTCATTTTGATCACTTTTACGTCAAACTCATCGCCGACAGCCACCTCGTCGGAGACTTTTTCTACATGCAAGCCGGACAGCTCGCTGATCGGGATCAGCCCGTCGTATTTGTAGCCAAGATCGACAAGCGCTTGTTTGTCTTCCACCTTTGTCACTTTTGCTCTTCGCACATCTCCTACTGCAATTGTTTGCACATCCGTTAAGCTCGTGCTATTCATATCTTCCATTATAAAAAACCTCCTCGATTACCATCTACTTCTTTAGGATAGCATATATTTTCAACCTACGTCTAAAAGACGTGTGGTTAGACAAGAAAAACACGGTTCAGCAAGACAAGCATAGTATACTTCCAAATCCTGCTTTCAATACTCGTGCCGCTGCAAATCGGCAATGGAGCGAAAAATGGTGACTACGCTTTGTGCTGCTCCATCAAATTGCTGATATTGTGCATGAACAGCTCTGTCGCTTCCTTCAGCGTTGCCGAATCAACCTTTTTCTGGCGGATCTCAGTCATGTCGATAGGCTCTCCATAAATAATCGTAACGGGTCTGAACAATCGGTATGGCCCAAGAATGGCGACGGGTATGACCACTGCATCGGACTTCAAAGCAAACATCGCAACGCCTGTGTGACCTTCAGCCAATTTTCCCGACCTCTGCCGCTTGCCTTCCGGAAAAATTCCGAGAACGTGTCCCTCTTCCAGTATCTTCAGCGTCGTTCGAATGGCGGAACGGTCGCCCGCTCCTCTCTTTACCGGAAAAGCGCCGAACTGGGTAATTAAAAAAGAGATGACAGGAACCTTGAACAGCTCGGCTTTCGCCATAAACCGCACCTGCCGTTCAATTCCACTGCCTAAGAGCATCGGATCCAAATTGTTGATATGATTGGAGCAAAGAATAACAGGGCCTTCCTTAGGTATATGTTGCCGCCCGATTACTTGCCAACGATAAAAGAAGGAAAAAATGAAACGAAAGAGTCCGCGAAAAAATATGTAATAACCCACTGTTTATTCACCCGTTTGGTTGCAGATGTCTAATATTTGTTCTACGACCTGTTCGATCGGCTGACCCGTTGTGTCGACAAGATGAGCATCTTCGGCCCGCTTTAGCGGTGCTACTTCGCGTTCGCTGTCGCGTTTGTCGCGCTCGGCAATCTCTTCTTCCAATGATTCTAGCGTCGTGTCCACGCCTTTCGCCGACAGTTCGAGGTATCTTCGTTTCGCCCTCTCCTGAATGGAAGCTGTGAGAAAAATCTTCACATCCGCATTTGGCAAAATGTATGTACCGATGTCACGCCCATCCATAATCACATTGCCTTGCTCAGCAAGCGCTCGCTGCAGATGCAGCATTTGTTTTCTCACTTCACCATAGCTGGCGACAATGGATGCGTATTGACTTATTTCCGGCGTGCGGATCTCTGCCGTAATATCGCGTTCGTTCCACAACACACACTGCCTGTCCTGCTCTCTTCGCAAGTGAATCTGTCCATGCGACAGCAATCCTGCGACAGCTTGTTCGTCATCTACCGGAACGCATTCGTGAAGACATGCCCACGCCAGTGCGCGATACATGGCTCCGGTATCAATGTAGACGTAATGTAACTTGGCGGCCACTAGCTGAGCAATCGTGCTTTTCCCTGCACCCGCCGGCCCGTCAATGGCAATTTTCATGATCGTACCACCTTACTTTTGCAGTCCTTCGTTGTACGGAAGATATGTATTTTAAGGCGTTTTCGTCTTACCCTCCCATCGCTCCGTCTCAGATAGTGTTCTTTTGACTGGTTCATATTGAAGGATAGCTTGACCAGCCACCAAAATGATCAAAAAACAACAAACGAGGGCAATCACTGCTTTTTCAATGCGCGTCGAGAATAAACCGAATCTGGCATCGTAATCTTCCGAACGTTTCATCATCTTGCCCCTTTTTTTAAAAAGAAGCTATTCAATGACGCCGCGCTTGCGCAATTCCAGCTGACGCTCGTAGCAGACACGGACCACTTTGGCTTGGTCGTGTTCGGAGATGTGAGAGAACTTAACGGAAATCCATTGCTGCTTCTGCCCGCTATCAGCTTCCGGCTCCCGACAACGGGTTATTTCAGCATCGGCATAGGCATGCATAATCGTACCTGTTTTCAAGGGGATCAGCATCCAAATCGAGATCTTGTCTCTCTCTTTCAGAGCGTACTGCGTCGAGCACTTGAAGGAAAGTCCGCCGCCGCTTAGATCTTCCGTGCGGGTCAGAAAATGGTAGCCGCGTGTCGTGTCCATCGTCTTGATCGCGATTTCCAGCGGGATGTCGACACGCAGATAATTCCTGCGCTGGGTTCTGTTTATCTGATTTTTTTGCGGTACTTTCAGCAGCAGGACGGGAATCACCCCTTTTTGCCGCCCGACGATTTCCGTGTTGAAATCGAAGCGCGTTCCCTCCTGATTCATATACCACACATTGACTTGTGTTCCAATGGGCATATTGCAGGTTCTGCCCGTTTTCTCGTCAATTGGCAATTCAATGAATATCATGCCGTCCTCCATATCGGATACGCGGCTTTTGTAACTTTGACTGCTCTTTTCTTCATTTACGCTGATCAATTGCAAATGAAGTACCTGTCCCACTTGTGGAAGCGCGCTCAACGAAGGTTCCCCCTTTGTTTCTATCCTCCCCTATTATACACATCTTTCCTGCGATACGGCAAATAGGGGAAAGTTTGCTTTTCTGCCCTTCCCCTGGTTGCCTCGTGCATCCCGTTATGCGCGTCGCTCCGGTACAGGATGAACGTCCATTTTCACAACTTCTTCTTCTTCACCGTTCGCTGCATTTACATAGATCAAATACGTATTGCCATTAAGCGTCCCTAAAAATTCATGGCACAACACTTCATTCCCGTCATTCTTGCCTTCGATTACAGCCATGCGATGGTTTTGCACTTTGACTTTCGGGTTGAGTGATTGCCGCGCCTTCTGATCGCTCAGCTTTGCTTTCGGAAGCACGCGCTGCTTGTGGTTAAACAAGTACTCGCCGGCGTGCAGGCCATTCACTTCACCATTGTCCAGGGCGACTTTCACCGTTACGGCATCCGGGTAAATTCGTACGCCGTCTTGCTGGTGAACAAATGTGAAAACCCCGAGGTTATCATAGGTGTCGCTCTCGACAGCGACCATGTTGTCATACCCGTGTGCACGCAGGAATTTGTCCGCACTGGCCTGAGCTTGCTGCAACGATACCTGTGGTTTGCCAACATTTCGCTCGTTCAAAAGCCAAGCTACTTTCCCTTCGTTCTTCGTCACTTCGACATGCACCGGGTGCTTCAACCGCTTGCTCGTAATCGACACACTGTACGCATTGTACTGTTCCGCTTTACCGTTTTCCTCCACGTTTACTTTTGCCTCATTCGGATGGAGTCCGACGAATTTCAGCGCATTCGTTTTCGCTTGCTCCTTTGTGATCGGAGTGCCGGGAATACCTTTGATACGCTGCTTTTTCTTTTTGTCCATGCTGTTGATGCTGACGCCCCAATCAACCTCCTGGAACTCCTGCACGTTCTTGTCCATCGTCTTTAATCCGTCGACGATCGTATTATCGGATTTTTTCTCGGTAGCTGCGAGCGCCGTTTCGACGTCCATCCAGCGCAATTGGTGGTCAATGACTTTGGTTTGGACGTCCGTGAGCTGTTTTTTGATCGCGGCTGAATTTTTGTAGAGACTTTCCAACGTTTTGTATTCCTTCTCGGTCAGCGGCGACTTGTTCAGGTCCCGTACAGCCACTCCGTATGAAAAATCGGCGACTTTGGATAAAAACTCCTCCGTGCTGTTAAACGGCATCAACGTTAGCGGAAGCTGGCCGACGTCATTTTGCGATGCGTAAGCCAAGCGCCATACATTGGTCAGGGAAGGCGTTACCTGTCGGCGGCTGTTGACGACCAGCGCCTTGCCCAGCTCGTCATGCAGCTTGTCAATATGGTAATTCAAGTCATGAAAGGCCCGTTGGTATTGATTCTCCGCCTTGATCAAAATCGAATTTTTTTCATTGTGCTCCTGATATCCCCACATCCCTGCACCAACGACTGCAACAAGCGCGACGGGGAATAAAACACGTGCAATTCCACCATATACCACGATTGACTCCTCCTCACTCGTCCTGATTTCATTCGCTTTGCGTTGCGATCAAGCAACGTTGTGAATCGTTTTTACCTGCAAAAAATGTGGCGCCCGATTTTTTTAACCTGCGGCCTGCTCCAAATCCACTTGGAAGTCGCTGTTGCGGGATTGAAATAGTACGTGCAGCCTCCCGTCGGATCCCAGCCCCCCAGTGCGTCATTAACAGCTTTTGAAGCCTGCTGGTTCGGTGTCAAATAGATTTGCCCGTCAGCTACAGCCGTAAACGCGCCTGGTTCAAAGATGACTCCTGATGCCGTATTGGGGAACGAGGGACTTTTAATCCGGTTTAAAATCACGGCTGCAACCGCCACTTGACCGATGTACGGTTCTCCCCTGGACTCCCCATATACCGCGTTTGCCATCATTTTCTTGTCATTTGCCGATAGGGTAGAAGCATGGAATGCTTGTGACTGTTTTTTCGCTGGAGCAGACATCTCAAGCTCTTCACCTTTCGCTGCGGTTATGTAGGCAGTTATTCCAGCAACAAGTAAAAGTAGAAGTCCCAACAAGCCGAGCCGTGCTTTGCGCACTCGATTTCCCTCCCTGGAACAGTTCGTGTTATGTGCATAGTGTGAGTGGATGACTTGCTTCTTATGCAAATCAATGCCATTCTTTTTAGCAATACCCCGATCTGGTACGAGAAAACAGCACAAAAAGAAACATGACGTGTCGAACGTCATTCGCTCAACACGCCATGCTTCTATCCCATACAGATTCAAATGTCTTCAGGTACAACCTCAAAGTGCCTGTCATTGTCGCACAGACAGCGTTTGAACCCTGTCTCGACGTGCCCTTCCGGACCTCTTCTCCCGCGCAGGGTAAACTTTTCACCGCATTCATTGCATCGAATCGTCACTTTGGTTCGCTGGGTTTTTAGCACAAAAAGTCTCCTCCTTATCCATCCTAGTATGAGCTTTTTCGTGCTGTCTTAGAACCGAAATCATGTGCAAGCTGAATTTTTTGCAGACCTTTCCACCACAAAATGAGCATAAACGGAATCGCCAGCCATATCCAGTACTCGGTGGACAAAAAAATCAGGTTATAGCATGAATGCAATGCGATCGGAACGAACAGGGAGACCAGCATCCTTGTCCGCTTCCTGTCGGGCTCGTCGGTAAACTTGGACAGACCCATGTAATATCCCATCCAAATGCCAAACAGCGCATGACCGGAGACAGGCAACAACGCTCGCCAAACAGCGACGTCAAGCCCGTTGATAATCAGATAGAGCAGGTTTTCAAGCGTAGCGAATCCGAGTGATACGGCTACGGCGTATACAATGCCGTCATACGGTTCGTCAAATTCAACATGCTTGTAGGCTGTATGGTAGACAACGAGCCATTTAAAAAACTCTTCCACCCCTGCCGAAGCAACAATCGCTTGAAAGAACGGAGTATCTAAATCCCATTCCGTCTGCATGATATACTGCAGCATCATAATGGGAAACACAAGCAAAACACCGAAAATAAACGTGCGGATAACCATCGAGATGGGCTCAGGCTGCAAGTGGTCACGCAGGTAAAAATAACACAGTAAGGCAATACCCGGCGCAATTGCAGCTCCAACTAGTGCAATCATGGGCTTGTATTGCTCCTTTACATATACTACGTTTCATCGTACCATGAACATTAGCTTGTGAAAACTGGCAACGGGAGAGAATTATGTTGAAAAAAGTGCTAGTGATAAACACAGGTGGAACGATCGCAATGTCCGTAGATTCGAGTGAAAGTGTAAAGCCGCTGGACGAATCTGCTGTGAACCAGATCCTTCCCCATCTCAATCGGCACGCAGACGTGACGATGCAAAACTACCTGAATCTGCCGAGTCCACACATAACGCCACCGATCATGAACGATCTGCGTGTCTATATAGAACAACAACTCCACACTGGTCTGTATGACGGCGTCGTCATTACGCACGGTACCGATACATTGGAAGAAACGGCGTACTTTCTTGATTTGACCCTCTCGAGCAGCCTGCCTGTCGTCATCACCGGTGCGATGCGCTCTAGCAACGAGCTCGGTGCGGACGGCCCTGTCAACCTGATCTCCGCGGTACGGACTGCAAGTGATCCGGCGAGCCATAACAAGGGTGTCCTCGTCGTCTTTAACGATGAAATCCACGCAGCCCGCCATGTGACCAAAACGCATACGAGCAATGTGGCGACGTTTCAATCCCCACAGTACGGTCCGATCGGCACGATCAGCAAAAAAAATATCAAATACCATCATGCTCCGCTCGATCGGGAGTTTTACTCCATTACTCACGCCGACGCTAATGTGCCTTTGGTCAAGGCAGTCGCAGGCATGAACCCGCGCTGGCTGGAGTTTTTGCTTGAGCAGCAAATCGACGGATTGGTCTTTGAAGCGTTCGGGATCGGCAACGTTCCCCCGGCGGTCGTCCCCGTATTGAGAGAGCTGGTCGAACGGAACATCCCGGTCGTACTTGTCTCGCGTTGTTTTAACGGACAGGTTCAGGACGTATACGATTACGCAGGGGGCGGCAAGCAGTTGAAAGAACTGGGGATTATTTTTTCCAATGGACTTAACGGTCAGAAAGCCCGGTTGAAATTGCTCGTTACGCTACAACAAACGAACAACACGAGCAAACTCCAGGCATTGTTTGAGTGAGCAAGTAAAAAAACCTTTTCCCAGCAATAATTCGCCAGGAAAAGGTTTTTTGATCTTGATTGGCTTGGATTAGACCCAGCCGCGGAAGCGTGAAGCTTCAGCCATTTTGCGCACGCCGACCATGTAGGCAGCCAGGCGCATGTTTACACGACGGTTTTGTGAAGTTGTGTAAACATTTTCAAAGGATCTGACCATCACTTTTTCCAGTTTTTCTTCTACTTCTTCTTCAGACCAGTAGTAGCCTTGGTTGTTTTGTACCCATTCAAAGTAGGATACGGTTACCCCACCCGCACTGGCCAGTACGTCAGGCACTAACAAAATGCCGCGGTCTGTAAGAATTTTCGTCGCTTCCAGCGTAGTAGGACCGTTAGCGGCTTCTACGACGATAGACGCTTTGATGTTATGAGCGTTTTCGCCCGTGATTTGGTTTTCAATCGCTGCCGGCACGAGAATGTCGCAATCCAGTTCCAACAGCTCTTTATTTGAAATCGTATTTGTAAACAACTTGGTTACGGTTCCGAAAGAATCCCGGCGGTCGAGCAAGGAATCGATATCCAAACCGTCCGGATCGTGCAATGCACCATACGCATCAGAGATACCGACGACTTTGGCACCAGCATCGCTCATGAATTTAGCCAGGTAGCTTCCTGCATTACCAAAGCCCTGAACGACAACGCGTGCGCCTTTGATGTCGATACCGCGACGTTTAGCCGCTTCGCGAATGCAGATGGTTACCCCTTTGGCCGTAGCAGTGTCGCGACCATGCGAGCCGCCCAGGGCGATCGGTTTGCCCGTAATAAAGCCTGGTGAATCAAATTCACGAAGACTGCTGTACTCATCCATCATCCACGCCATGATTTGTGAGTTGGTGAAGACGTCAGGTGCCGGAATGTCTTTGGTCGGACCAACGATTTGGCTGACGGCACGGACATAACCGCGGCTCAAGCGCTCCAATTCTCTAAAGGACATCTCGCGCGGATCACAAATGATTCCGCCTTTCCCGCCCCCATAAGGCAAATCGACGATACCAGCCTTCAGACTCATCCAAATGGAGAGCGCTTTCACTTCATCCTCTGTAACCTCCGGATGGAAGCGGATCCCCCCCTTGGTTGGCCCTACTGAATCGTTATGCTGGGCGCGATACCCTGTAAAAACTTTCACTTCTCCGTCGTCCATACGAACTGGGATGCGAACAGTAAGAATTCGCAACGGCTCTTTCAACAGTTCATACATCGACTCTTGGTAACCAAGGTTGTCAAGAGCTTCTTTAATCACCGTTTGTGTCGAAGTAAGAAGGTTTAGGCTCTCCTTTTGTTTCTCCGAACTTTGGGTGTTACCGGTTACCACTTCTTTATTTCCCATTTTTGTCACCTCAGAATAGTATATCTGTTAGATACAAGGCTAAGTATACACCCTTGACTAGAGAAAGAGAAGTCCAAAATGCCCAAATCCCAATAGTAAGTTTAGTAATACTGTTATTTGTCTAATGATATAACTTTTCCAAAACTGAACTGGATATAGTAATAGAGCAAACTGTTATTTTTTGCAAGTTGTGAGAATATTACTATTACTTATAATCCTTCCGTCCATTTGACTTGTTTTCCAATTCCGGGGAAGCGCAGCATGGCGCCCCGAACCCGCTGTAACGATCCAGCGATAGCCTGCATGACCGGCTAACTCCGGTCGACCTGCAAAAATGAATAGGTCTGTCCCACAAGTCGTGAAAACCGACTGCGGGACAGACCGTGATGGCAGCTATACACTGCGTACCATGCCTAAATTGAAAAAGAGGTTGCCCCTCTAAGCAGACACATCTACTTCTGGATCAACCCCTTCTTCGTTATCGGAATCGTCTACAAATTTCTTTGACAGCATCATCCGCTATCACTACTTTACCGTATTCCTCCAATACATAAACAGTAGTTGGAGTTGCTTCGCCATACTCCGAGAGGATCGCAATCAGCTTTTGGTACCGATCTTCATCCAAATCGACTTCCTCAAGTACAAGGTAGTATTTCCCTTGATAGAAGTACGCTGCCCCACCATTCGTGAGCATCGCATTAATCCGATGCGCAGCTTCTACCATATGTTCAAAGTCGCGGAAGGAGTAAATGATCAGGTCACTCTCTTCGAGTGTTACTTCCATCTCGTAGACTTCTTCGTCGTACTCTTCTTCTTTCTCCATCTTAGAGCCGGTTTTTCCACGTGTAACGATTACGACCATCCCCTGCGCTGGCAAGGCAAAAACCTCAACGGCGACTGGCCCAGACACTTCGAAGCCAAGCTCGTGATAAGCCTGCTCCATCATGTCATTGAACAGTTCATGTACTTTAGGAATGTCACGCCACATATCTTCTTTCTCAATACCGCGCTCCGAAAGATCGTCAAACGTTAAAAAGATACGTATCTTGTCTTGGCCAAGGCGTTCAACACGCATGACTGTCCCTCCTCGCCATCCAGTCATATTACAGGTTATGACTTACTGCCTGTAATGGTTCTCCGCAATTTCATGGTTATTGTACCGCAACAATACCATACTTACCAAATGAATTGCGAGTTCTTATCTGTTTCACCTATCATACCATATTTTCGGACAAGACAATAGGGCAATAGCGCCGGATTGCGTTTCGGGTGCGAATCAGTCGACACGCGCTCGTCAATGTCCGGGTGGGACGCGCTGATTGTGTTGGAAGTCGTCGCTTTTTGCGCTTTCCCGGGAAAGAACTGGGTCTTTCCTTGTATAGAATAGCGCATGTTCAGGCGGAGAAAACTGAGAACATCGATGGATTCAAAGCAAATCGCACCGAATGCATAATAGTGGATAAGGAGGAGATTCCATGCGAAAATATCCAGCCGCCATGTCACTACTGTTGTTGTCCGCCCTGCTCAGCTCTTGTTCAACACCCGTCGATTCACCTGCCACCACAGCAGTCCAAAACACCGGGATGAGCACGGAAGCAACGCACCCCGCCTCTGTACAAGCAGAACCACCTGCCCCCCAGCCGCCGGTACCGGACACGTCAGCTGAAACAGCCATTCCAGCTAAACGCTATGTAATCAATGACAAGACCTATCTAATCAAAGAACAGGGGGGAGCATCCGAGAAAAAAATCGTACTCCTTACCTTTGATGACGGGCCTGTCGGAAAAGCAACTACCGACATTCTTGACGTGCTTGATCAGCACCGGGCAAAGTCGATCTGGTTCGTCAATGGAATACAGCTCGCTGCCAAAAAGGCCGACGGCAGCTTTGTAATCAAGCCACAGAAAGCAGCACTGCTGCAAGAGATCAAGCGACGCGGGCATTTGATCGGCAATCATACCTGGTCGCATGAAAATGTCAAGAAGCTCCCCGTCGATAGGCAGCGTGAAGAGATTGTCAGCACCAGTGATGTCATAGAAGCCATTCTCGGGGAAAAGCCAAAATTCTTCCGTCCGCCCTTCGGAGCGTATACACCTGACGTCGAACAGATTTGCAAGGAAAACGGCATGCAGCTCATGAATTGGTCCGTCGGCTCCCTTGATTGGGATGCACATGTGTACAAAAAGCCTCATGCCATAGCCAAACAAGTTCTGTCGACGATGCATGATGGCGGGACAATCTTGTTTCACGACCGGACGTGGACAGCGCGTGAACTCGATGAAGTCCTCACCGGACTGGAGCAGGCAGGGTATCACTACGCCTTGCCAACCGTAGATTAATCGCTTCGGTTGCACTCTGCTTTCAGGCGGACAACCTCTCGTTTCACAACATGCTCCCGATGCAAAATCGGATAAAACGAGATCAGGAGCACTCCGTACAAGCTCGTCGCGATGATCGGGTGCTTCAGCAGTTGAAGCGTCAATTCGAAAAAAGAAAGACCTAACACAACCGTTTGCACCAATACGTATCGCAAGCTGACGAAAGACCGGGCAGACATCAGCCATCTCTTTGCATACATCCAATGAATGCGAAAAATCAATGCGATCGATGTGAGGAATAAGGCGGTAGAGACGACGACAGGCCCGGGTCGAAAGATTAACAGCGATAGCCAGTCGCCCGGTTGCTCTGCCTGAAAAAACGGAAATGCAGGAAAGAACGCAGTTGAACCTCGTCCGCAAAGCCAGGCCGCCAGCACGAGGAGCAACTCCCGCCAAATCGCGCGCAAAACTGACACCCCTTACGCCTTCAGCACTTCACTTACAATATATATGGCCCATAGCCTGTATGAGTGAAAAAAAGATGAATATTTTTCCTCAGTGAAGCATAGTCGTACCCCCGGACATTAGAAAACTCGGCTACGCCAAGCATCTTGGCGCAGCCTTAGCTGCGATGATCAGGATGTGCGAGTGTCGGCGATGCCACAGGATGTGGCGTTTAGCCGACCACTTATGTCGAGAAAAAAAGCCGATTGATTCAATCAGCTTTGGTTTGGCAGGCTTGGCCATGATTCAATTCAAACAGGCGCTTATGGATCCAAATGGCCGCCTGCGCTCCATCCCCCATGGCAATCGTCACTTGCTGGGAGTGGGCAGCGACATCACCCACCGCCCAGATGTTGCGAAAGCTCGTCTCTTTCGTCCGTGGGTCGACGATGACATGCCCGTTGTCCAGTCGTTGCACGTGAAACGGTTGCAGCAATTCCGTATTGACGATTGCACCCGGAAAGGCTAAAAAGGCTCGAGAGATTGCTAGTCGCTCGCCGGAAGCAAGCTGAATGGCTGTCATCCGACCCGCTTCTGCCTCAATCAGCGCAACCATCTGTTCCCGATAGGCCACCTGCTGAGCCGAAAGCTCCCGCAGCAGGTGCGAATCAACCGCTTCCCCGGTATGGTTGATGACGGTCAGTCTATCTGTAAAATAGTGTAGAGCAAGCGCCATCTCGGCTGCGTTCGGTCCAGAGCCAATCACCGCTGTATGGCGCCCGCGCACTTCAAACCCGTCGCAATCGGGACAAATGAATATACTCTCACCCAGGCAAGGCCCCAACCCGGGAATTTGCGGGAATGGCGTATCGACTCCCGCAGCCAGGACGATCGTTTTGGCCACAAGCACCTGCTCCTTCGGCCTAATCCCTGCTTCAAACAGATTATCCCGGCGCTGCTTCACTGATGCAACGGTCCCGCTCAAAAATTCTACGCCTGCAGCTCTAGCCTGCTCGATTCCTCTGGCAAGCAGTGTTTCTCCGCTAATCCCTTCCGGGTAGCCGAGAATGTTGCGATACTTTCTGCAGATCGATGATCTTCCTCCATCGCGGTCAACCACGACCACCTTGCGTAAACTCCGCCCTAATTGGATCGCCGTTTGCAGTCCGGCAATGCCTCCGCCGATGACAAGTGTGTCATAGAGCACAGAAATCCCACCCCACGTGTTTTCCTGTTATGCTCTCCACACTGTGCTATTCTCATTACAAAACGGGTCAGGGAATCACCAGTTCCATGCCGATCGATAGCTGTGTATCGGGGCTGATGCCATTCGATTCGGCAATTTTGTTGATGCCCTTGTCATTTCCGTAATATGTTCGAGACAGCTTGGTCAGCGTATCACCCTCTTGAATTACGTGCTTTTTGCCACCACCGGCTGATGGCTGTCCATTTCCTCCGCCTGTCGAAACGATGTTTCCATTGCTTGCTCCCGAATTTATGTAATTGTTCCATTCCTCAGGACTTACAATATCGGGCGGCGGCAGTTCGCCAGATGATACGGGCGCTTGCACAGCAGGTGCAGATGGACTTTGCTTTTGGTTGACGGGCGGTTTTTCTGCAGTCGGTTTTTTCGTATCCGCCGGTTTCGTGCTCCCCGTCTGCAGCTTTGAACTTCCTGTCTGCGGTTTCGCAGACTCCCTGGTCGATGTTTGTCTCTCGCTGTTATCGCCAGTCGGCTGGAGTTTTTCCGTTCCGGCTGACTCGTTGGTCTTACTGCTGTTAGCTTTGCTGCTGTCGGGTATATTTTCTTTGGGCTGATCAGAGCCCCCGGAATTTGGCGGTTGATTGTTATCTGGTTGATTAACAGTTGCGTTTGACCCGCGGTTGCTGGCTGCGGATTCGGCTGGTGTACCGGACTTGGCGAAAAATAGTTCATAGCCAATCAAGACTACAAAAAGTGTTCCAAAAACAATCACACCTGCTTTGACGTACGTTGAAAGCCTGGATTTTTTTCGATTTTGCAATTTCCTTGAAGACATATTCACTCTGCCTCCTCCCTTCACTCTTGGCGCTTTTTGTCAACGTAAAACAAGGCTTGCACAAAGTTGATCAGACTGTGAGCGAGAATGGGACCCAGCAAATGCGCATTCATTTCGAAGATCGTCCCTAACAGATAGCTGATGGAAAACACGCTAATCAACAAGACCGGCTTGCGCAAATAGCGAAAGTGGATCAGGGCAAACAGACAGCTTGTCCACACATTTCCGAGCAGCGCTTGCAGGACGCCGCGGAACAACCATTCTTCACTCACCCCAACGAGCAGACAGAGCAAGAGAATTCCGCCAACAGGCAGTCCGGAAAAAATCCGATCGTTGATGCCGTTATCCTCCAGCCAACTGGCAGGCAAAAACCGCTCGATGAGAAACGTAACCGCCAGGACTACTGCTGCGATCACGATCGCGACGGCTGTTTCTTTCCCGGAAAGATGCAAAAACATTTGCAGCGTACCCGGCCACCCGTGGACAAGCAAGCTGCCGACGATAGCGAGAACGAGCACAATCGCTTGTGTGAGCACGAGATTGATGCGAAGCGTACGAGGCTCCATTTTATGACTCTCCTCCTACCCGCTGACAAGGAGGCAGCAGGTTGCGCAGAGCTTGTTCCAGATTCCACGTCTCTTGCTCACGTTCTGATATAACCGTTTGACGATGTTGATAGTCAGTCCGTTGCACCCCACATACACTGCAGCACGCACCTGTAGATCGTGACGGTTCTGTCGCACTGCTTCCTTCGCCAAAATATGCGAGCAGACCTTTCCGCAAGCATTCGCCGGTTTCTATCCATGATAGCATATGTTGGAGTTTCGACAGCTTTTTTCGCTTGATTTTTTCAATAAAAATTCCGATTTGCACGCCTGTATCAGCAGTTGCAGCCTGCACCAGCCGGAATTGAAAGCCGGATTTTGTATGGCTTAGCTCCGAAAGAATTCCCATCCGTTCGGCGTAAAACAGAATCAATTGCGCCATCTGTTCGCCTATTCCCAGCTCATCAGCAATTTGTGCATGTGTAATTGACGTCATCCTGTACTGTGTAATCCAGCCAAGCAGCCGGGTAATTTCCTCGCGATTCGGGTACTCATGCTTGACGATGTGCTGATGGATAAACACGTCTTCCGGCAAATAAAACAAGCCGGCATAACCATTTTCGCCATCCCGCCCGACCCTGCCCACCTCTTGCACGTACGCCTCGATACTTGCCGGAAAGTGATAATGCAGCACAAAGCGGATGTCTTTTTTATCGATTCCCATGCCAAATGCATTCGTCGCCACAATAACGTCCAGTTCTCCGCGCAAAAACTGTTCCTGCACGAGCATTCGTTCAAGCGGCAGCATCCCGCCATGGTACCCGTGCACTCTCGCCGCTTTGGCCAGCCGACATTCGTGAACAATGGCCTCAACGGCCTGACGCGTGGCGCAATAGACGATTCCCGGCCCGCGCAAATGGCTGATTTGTTCGATCAAAAGCTCCTGCTTTTCCGCCTCTGACGATACGGGAATCAGCTCATAGGCGATGTTGGGGCGATTCATAGATTGGGATACCACATCCTGGCGTTCAATGCTGAACAAATTGCAAATTTCTTCCCGCACAGCAGGTGTAGCCGTCGCTGTCACCGCCAGTACAGGCGGGGCGCCAAGCGCTGCGGCGATTTGCGGCAGCCGCAGGTAGTCGGTGCGAAAATCGTGTCCCCACTGCGAGATACAATGCGCTTCATCGATTGCCAGAAGTGAGACGCCGCGTTCCTTCAGCGCTTGCTGAACGTGCGGCTGTTGCAGTTTTTCCGGGGAGATGTAGAGCAGCTTGTACGGATGCTTTCCTTTCAGCATCTGCAGTGTTTGTCTTGCCTCTTCCATGCTGACGGTGCTGTTGAGATACACCGCCCACTTGTGCCCGTTCCGGCGGAGCTGTTGGACTTGATCGACCATCAGGGAGATTAGCGGCGAGACAACCACCGTCAGGGCAGGCAGGGCGAGTGCCAGCAGCTGGTATGTAATCGATTTGCCCCCACCTGTCGGCAAAAGCCCAAGCACATTGCGCCCCTGCAGTACCGTACCGATAATCTCGGCCTGTCCGTCGCGAAATTGCGTATGGCCGAAATAGCGCTGCAGCATTTGGTGGACCCCATGCATGTTCATCCGGCATCCTCCTTGCGATCGGTACTGAGGGCCAAGCGAATTTGCAAATACGTGTACATGTCCCCGAAGTGATTTTTGATCAAGCGCAAACGACGGGTATTCAGCGCTCGACATGCGTCCAGAATCGCTTCCCGGTCACTTTCCCGCAAATACTCGCGATAGTCCCAATCGGGACAGTGCAAGGCGATTTCCACCAAATGATCTTCTATCGTATTTACTTTCACTTTGCGAACGGTTGAAATCTGCTGGACGTTCAGACCGCGCAGCAATAATTTGTACGTTTCGGCAGCACTGCCGCTCAATCGCAAGTGCGATTCCGAACGACCCGCCAAACACTGCATCAACGGATACCTCTGCCCTGCGTCGGACTGGATGGACGAGTAGAGCCGCGCTGCCGCAGACAGCGTCTGAACGTGCAAAAATGACGGCGGCTGGCCTGTCTCATAAGCGATCTGCTGATACGTCCTGCCGCTCTGCCTGGCACCGCTCCACTGCCACAGCAGCAGCCGCTGCAATGGCTCGGCAAGACCGCCGAGCAGCGACAGCAGCTCGCCAGACAATCCCTGCATCCAGATTTCCCGGCTCGCTTGGCTGGCCAGCTGCCGCTTTACCCAGTCGTGAATCCGCTTGTGGCTGACCATCGGCAAGAAGTTCATATCTCGTTCGAGCAAATGAGACAGCGTCTGAACCATGAGGTGCAAGCGCAGCCAAAATTCCTCCAGCAGCGGTACGAGTACCTGCCCTTGCAACGGTGCCAGCCAGTTATTCAAATCATATGTGTCAATGCCCCGCTGCAGCTCGCCCTTCCCCGTATCGGTGATCAGAAAAGTCAGTTTGGCCGCGATCTCGTCCATTCTGCTAAACGATATGCAGCCGCTGCTTGCCAGTTGTTGCACGATCTCATTCCATTTCTCTTTCGAAAGAGCGGGAAACAGCCGATAATATGGATGTAGCCGAAAAAGTTGGACATCCTGATACGCTTGATTTGCCTTCCGCCCCTGCAAGATGTAGTAAAAAGACTGGATCGTCCGCTCGCCTGCCAACGGTGCTGCGCCATGCAAAATGAGTGTTTGCAAAAAAAATCGGTCTTCTTTTATCATGTCCTGCATAGTTACTCCTTTATATTCACAAAAAACCATTGATTGCGTTATACTTCTTCTAGTTCGAGATTTTGCAGCTATTGCTGCTTTACCGCTCTATATTTTTGCTGCAAAATCCTCGATCACCAAAAGCTCACGGATTGAAGTAACGGGTCACAAACGGAGGATTGTTGTATGAGTAAACGACTGACAAAAACTGAATACATAACCGTCTATGCAATTATCATAACACTTGGCTGCTTTGTTGGTGGATTTTTTTTAGGGGCTGCCCAAATGAAAGCAACGATAAAAGCGGAGTTGGCGGCTGCAGCAAAAGTGGAACGGGAGAAAGCGGAAAAAGAAAAGATGCTCAGCGAACAAAAGCTCTATCGCGATCAGGACTTCATTCGTTTTTATTACGGCGCGTATAATACGATCAAGGAATGTAAAGACTCTCACTTTGCCTATGCGGAGAAAATCCGCGGCAAATCGCATGCTGAACAAATCTCCATGCTGAAAGAACTGCAGAAGTCGGTCAAAGAAAAGGCAAACGAGCTCTCCAAGGTAAATTTACCAGACAGCTCTCCTTTGTTAATTGACGCGAAGGATGCGTACGTAAAGGCTCTGCAAGCCTATGTGGCAGGTATCGATCAAGTCCTTTCCGACAATACTATTGATCGCATCGATGCCGATCAGTTTGCCGCTGCAGTCCAGCTGCCAGCGTTTGCCTCTCTCTGGCATCAGGCCGATGCCAATCTGTACAAGGCGTTCGCCATCTGGGAATCCGTTTACGTGTCCAAGCAGCCAATGCCCAAGGAGCCGCCTGCCAATGTTTCGGCCGTTCAATGGAAACAGTATTCCTTCCTCTTCCGGAATTATTTGTCGGCAGAATACATGCGCCAGCTTCCCGCCTTTACACCGTACAGTCCAATCGATCTCACTGCGCGCCTCGACACGGTGATCGACTCCGGCAAGATGGAAGCGTTAGGCTCAAAAGACATCGCATCCGCCGTGCGCATATTAAACGCGACTGATGCTGTACGGTCCGGCGATTTCAGAAATCAGCGAAACAGGCTCTATCCCGGCATGAAAACTCCGGAAATTCCGCTATTTGAAGAATAACCTGACACGAACCGATAATTCATTCTTGAAATCTAATATGACAAGGTCTAAAATGTCTTTGGGCGTATCATCATGGTAGGAGGTGAATGTTTACAATGACAACATGGGTTGATAAAGATACATGCATAGCTTGCGGCGCTTGCGGTGCTACTGCTCCTGATGTATTCGATTACGACGATGAAGGCATTGCTTTCAATAAAATCGATGACAATACTAACACGGCAGAAATTCCGGAAATTCTGTATGACGATGTTCGCGACGCTTGCGATGGTTGTCCTACAGACTCTATCAAAGTAGAAGAGTAGTCCCCCCTAAAACCACTCATGGCGAAAAGCCTGGGCGGTTTTTCACTTTTCTTCCCGAAACGGTTTGCACGCGATCGGAATGTATCGGGCAGTTTTTGCGCTAGCCACCCATGCGAGTCTGCTTTCAAGCCCGGAAGGAAAACACGACGTTACCTTTCGCCCAGCCATGAGCCTTTCGCGAAGAAAGGCGGTAAATAAGCCCTACATTCTTTACCTGAAATTAACAATTAAATATTTTTTATCATTCAACTTTTGGTAATATATGATAAAATGGTAGTAGCTGATCCTAGTCGTGTAGGTAAAAGGTAGGGACTTACTCATGAGAAAATTGCATATCAGTTCGGTTCGACCCGGACAAATTACCGCTCGAACCATTTTTACAGAAAGCGGAAGCGTTCTGCTCGGAAGCGGAATGGAGCTGACTGAACGCTTCATTGAGCGATTGAAGCGGATGGGGATCGATACGATATACATCGAGGATGCCAACACGCTTGACATCATCCCTGAAGATGTTATCCATGATGATACGCGGAAAGAAGCCGTGGAAACCGTATATAAAACGATGACGAATTTGATGGACCAGCCAAGGCTTGTTGGCCGATGCTCAATACCCGAACTGGGCAACTCCTTTCGCAAAATATTCGGAAAAATAATGGGCGACTTAAGCACCAGTCAAGATGTCCTGGTCAATTTGGCCAATCTCCATGTCATGGATGGATACTTTTTTCATCACGCCGTTAATGTCGCTGTGCTCGCCGGGGTTATCGGCATGGCAAAAGGCTACAATCAGAGCCAAATGATCGAGCTCGGCATCGGAGCACTGCTGTTCGATATCGGCATGACGCAATTGCCCAAGGAGCTATGGAACAAAAAAGTGGAGCTGACGGAAGAAGAACGCGTCCGCGTCAGTTATCATACGGAAGACGGCTATAACATCTTGCGCAGCCAGTTCAACATCTCCCTGCTTTCTGCCCACTGTGCGCTGCAGCACCACGAGCGCTTTAACGGGTCGGGCTACCCACGGAGTTTGACGGACAAAAACATCCACGAGTACGCTCAGATTGTTGGACTTGCGGATGTCTATGACGCGCTGATTTCTCCCCGGCCTTTCCGAAAAAGCTTTACGCCAAACGAAGCGATCGAATATTTGTTCGCGGCCGGCAATAATTTTTTTGATATTGAATTGGTTAAAACCTTCCTGAATCATATCGCGATTTACCCGGTTGCTACCACGGTAGAATTGAACACGGGCCAGACCGGCGTCGTCTCCAAGGTCGACCCAACCGTCGTGCACAGACCAATCATCCGCATCATACAAGAGTCGGACGGCACCCCCCTGAGTTCCCCCTATGAAATCGATTTGCGGAAAAAGGAGTTTATGAGCATCACGATAATGAAAACATTATAGCGCTGAGCGTTAATGAAAGCGCTTGTAATTCCGAACATTACTTTTTAAATTAAAGTTAATGTTCTGTTTTTTTTATTTTTATCTCTTGACGAGCCAAAAATAGCGTGATAAAGTAGGTAGCAAATCTAAGAACAACATATCACAATAGCGTTAATGAAGATACGCTGAACAGCTGGATACCTACAGAGAGCCGATGGTTGCTGCGAATCGGTGGATCCATGGTCAGATGAGCACTTCGGAGTTACCAAGCTGAACGCTTCGTTCGTTGCTAGTAGGGTTGGTCGGTTGAACCGTTATCTCTCTAGGTCATGTTACCTAGTAAGGTCATCTTTTGCGAAAAAGTTGACAATTGAGGGTGGTACCGCGAATTGAAACCTCTCGCCCCTCACTACAGTTGTAGTGGGTGTGTGAGAGGTTTTTTACTATTTACAGATAACATTCAGGAGGTAGAGAATTCATGTTTGCAGAGAAATTAATTTTACGTATTCCTGGCCCTACTCCAATTCCCCCGCGTGTTCAACAGGCGATGAACCGCCCGATGATCGGTCACCGCAGCGGACAGTTTTCCGCGTTGTTTGCCAAAGTAGCGGAGCGTCTGAAGCCGTATTTTGGCACCAGGCAAGACGTGTACATCCTCGCCGGCAGCGGAACAAGCGCACTGGAAATGAGTGTGGTCAATACCGTCGGCGCCGGTGATGAAGTAGCTGTTTTGGTCAGCGGAGCGTTCGGCGAGCGTTTCGCCAAAATTTGCGAGCGCTATGATATCGTTGCCCACCGGCTGAATGTCCCTTGGGGCGAAGCCGTTACCGCAGACCTGCTCAGCGCTTTTCTCGACGAGCATCCAAATGTGAAAGCAGTGTTTGCCACCTATTGTGAAACGTCTACCGGCGTACAAAATCCGGTGAAAGAATTAGCCGCTGTCGTCCGCGCAAAAACAGACGCATTGTTTATCGTCGATGCGGTTAGCTGCCTTGGTGCCGTACCGTGTGAAATGGATGCCTGGGGCATTGACATCGTCGTCACCGGGTCGCAAAAAGCATTCATGCTGCCGACCGGCCTCGCTTTCCTGGCAGCGAGTGAGCGCGCTTGGAACGTCATTGAAAATCGCAAGCCGCTCGCCTTCTATCTCGACCTGAAAGCTTATCGGAAAAGCCTGGCTGAGCAAACGACTCCATATACGCCGGCCGTTTCTTTGATCTTCGGGCTTGAAGAGGTTTGCAACATGCTGGAAGAAGAGGGCCTTGCCAATATCATCAAGCGCCACGAGCTGATGCGGGACATGACCCGCGCAGCGATGACCGCTCTTGGCATTCCGCTTATGACAAGCGATGAATACGGCGCACCGACAGTCACCTCGCTCGATCCAAAAGGTGCATTTGATTCAGAAGAATTGCGCAAAACACTCCGTACCAAGCACAACGTCATCGTCGCCGGCGGCCAGCAGCACCTGAAGGGCAAGATTTTCCGTATCGGCCACATGGGCTTCTGCGATCCGCTCGATGTCATTACCGTCGTATCGGCAATTGAAATGTCGCTTGCGCAAATCGGTGTAGATGTTCCATTGGGTGAAGGTGTGAAAAAAGCTCAGGAGGTATTAATCCATCATGTATAAAGTTTTAATCAGTGATCCATTGAGCGAATTTGGCATTCAGAAACTACTCGATGCTCCGGACGTAGAGGTCGTGCAAAACCCGGGCCTCTCCCCATCTGATCTGCTCGCCGTCATCGGTGAATACGATGCCCTGCTCGTACGCAGTCAGACGCAAGTTACTGCTGAGGTGCTTGCGGCAGGCAAGAAATTGAAAGCAATCGGCCGTGCCGGTGTAGGTGTGGACAACATCGATATCAATGCAGCAACCCAGGCAGGCGTACCCGTCATCAACGCTCCGGACGGCAACACGATGTCGACGGCAGAGCATACATTCGCCATGCTGATGGCGGTTTCCCGCAACATCCCGCAGGCGTACAAAAAGCTGGTCGATGGCAAATGGGATCGCAAAAGCTTTCAAGGTGTCGAGCTGAACAACAAGGTGTTGGGGATCATCGGAATGGGCCGCATCGGTTCGGAAGTGGCCAAGCGGGCAAAAGCGTTCAATATGAAAGTCATCGGCTACGATCCATTCATGACGGAAGAGCGCGCGGAAAAAATGGGTGTCACCATGGGGACCGTGGACGATATCGTCTGCCAGGCTGACTTCATCACCGTTCATACACCGCTGACGAAGGAAACCCGCTACCTGCTGAGCACACGCGAATTCGCGAAAATGAAAGACGGCGTGCGCGTCATCAACTGTGCCCGCGGCGGTATCATCGAAGAAAAAGCACTGTATGAAGCGATTCTGTCCGGTAAAGTGGCCGGAGCTGCCCTCGACGTTTTCGAGCAGGAGCCGCCTACGGACAATCCGCTGATCGGTTTGCCACAGGTCGTCGTAACACCGCATCTCGGTGCTTCGACGATTGAAGCCCAGGAAAACGTAGCAATCGACGTATCGGAAGAAATTCTCAAAGTGCTGCGCGGGGAATCGTTCAAAAATGCCGTAAACCTGCCGTCGATCCCGCCGCACGTACTGGAACGCGTGCAACCGTACTTCACTCTCGGCGAGCAGCTTGGCAATTTTATCGCCCAAGTGACGGTCGGCTCCCTGCAAGAGGTCACGGTTACCTACAGCGGCGAGCTTGCCGATTTTGATACGGCTCCGCTGACCCGGACCATTTTAAAAGGCGTGCTTTCCTTCAGACTCGGCGAAGAAGTCAACTACGTGAATGCGCCACATCTCGCCAAAACGAGAGATATCAACGTGCTTGAGCAAAAGACGTCGCTCGGCAAAGGCTTTACCAATCTGATCAGTGTAACGCTGAAAACGAATCAGCAAACGCGAGGCGTCGCTGGAACACTGTTGAACGGGTATGGCGCACGGATCGTCAAAATCGACGACTACGCTATCGACGTGGCTCCTAACGGCTATCTGCTGTACGTGCACCACAACGACCGCCCTGGTGTCATCGGCCGTGTCGGTACCATTTTAGGTACGAATGATGTGAACATCGCAACGATGCAGGTAGGTCGCCGCGATTTGGGCGGGGATGCGATCATGATGCTGACCGTCGATAAGCCGGTATCTGCCGAACTGCTCGATACATTGGGCGAACTGAGTGAGATCAAAAGCGTCACGCAAATTGAATTGTAATCGCCCCTTGAGCCAAGCGGTTCACAGGCGGTTGCGCTCTAACCACCCCTTCGCATTCCAGCCCGGTTTAACCACCGGGCTGGTTTTTTGATGGGAAGAACGCCTACTCCCCTTTGGCAAGACTGGCGATCTTCCACTCGCCATTGCTAGTTTGCTTGATCGTCATTCGGTAATCGTTGCTGCTGCGCAAATACTTCTCGATCATGTACCCCTTCTTCCCATCCAATGTCATTACAGGCCTCCAGCGATAGTCGTGATTCTCCAAACGCAGGACCGGCTTGTCCAGGGCTGCTGCCGCCAGCACGACTTCCCTGCTCAATTGGGTGATGACCTTGCCTTTGCCGTCAGGCTTTTCCCGCAAATTGACGTGGTCGCCTGTCACAGCGGTATAACTATATGCAGGATCGCTCGGCTCGGCAAATGCGGTCGTCGCCGGAAAATCAGGATAGGTCAGGTTCGGGATGACATACTGTCCCGCTCCCTCGAGCTTGCCCCCTAAAGGCAGCAGCTCGGCCAGCACAAACCATATGCTTGACTTTTCTGACTGTTTATCCAGGCTCCATTCTGTTTGAAACGACGCTTTTCCACCTTCCGCCCCGGCGGCAGTCTTCAAGGCTGGATCGATCATGGCGAGTAGCTTGTCCTTCTTTTTCGTCTGTACGACCGTATTTAACTCTTTCATAAAGGCAGCCAGCTTCGCATCCTTTGTCGATTCATCTTTTATTTCTACCTTGATCTGCTTGACATTGGCCGGGACTACCGTCTTATTGGGTGAATTGGCTCCTTGCTGAGTTTGACCGGATTGGTTTGCTCCTTTGCTCGCATCATTCGCGACAGATCCGTTCTCTGTCGCCGTTTTTCCAGTGGTTGCATCTTTCTCGGGAGAACCGCAAGCTGTCAAGAGAGTAAGTAATAAACACGTTGCGATGTACTTTTTCATCTCGTCCACACCCTTTCTTATCCAGTAAGACGAAGCAGTCAGAAAATCGTTTCTGCGTTCCCGCAATGCTGCTGTCGCCTTCGGTATTCATCATATTCGAAAACTTGATTGCCCCAAGCTTTTTGGCGTATATAAAATCCTATCGACCAACAAAAGACCCGTTGAGCTATAAATTCGCTCGAACGGGCCGTAATTCCTATCGATTCTGTTCATGACTAAAAAACAACTTTACGCAAAAATCGAGAGAATTTCGCTGACATCATTTAAAATGTAGTCTGCTCTCTCTTTCTCGAACGTAGCCCGCGCACTCTGTCCGGACAGTCCGGTCAAGGTAGCGGCAAATTTGCAGCCAATCGCGCGAGCTGCGAGGTAATCAGCGAGTGAGTCACCGACGATCAGGACTTCATCGGGGTTGGCGATCGGCAGTTGCTGCGACAGTACGGCACGATCGTCCGATTCAAGTCCTGCCAAGCCTTTCAGATAGCAGTAGGGATGCGGCTTCGCCAGCGGCGCCTGTTCCGGATACGCCGTTTCTGCCTCGAGGACATGCGAAGCGGAGACGACACGATTTGGGTCGAACAGATCGAGCAGATGCAGCTCGCTTAACGGCACGTGCGTCTCGATCGTCGGTCGGCCCGTTCCGATGCCGAGCACGAGCCCCTTCTGTTTTAACTGCAAGAGGATCTCCCGCAGTTTGGCTGGATCGACGATTGGAATTTCGTCCGAAAGAAAGCCCTTTTTGCCTTTTTGGTAGCTTTCGCGGCCAATCGAAGCATTCACGCGAAGATCGCCCAGGTACCACTCCTGGAACGTCTCCTGACAGAGCGTCCACAGGTCGCTGTTGCGGGAGAACATGCTTGTTTCTACGCCGCAGCGCTCTTTGGCAATTTGATTGAGATAGGTGAGCAGCTCGGCTTTTTGCGCCGGACCTTTGGCGAAATCCGCTGTAAAGGCAGCGTAGTCGATGGCAAAATCAGCGGCGTACTCCTTGGCCCATTCGCGCAGTTCGGCGAGCCGATCGCGGTCGATCTGCTCGCTCAAGAGCCCTTTCACTTCCGTCGACTTGACGGACTGCAGCTTTTCGCACAGGCGAATCAACTGGTACGAGAATGCGAGAAACACCATATCCCAGTTACTGTTGATTCCGCGCGACTTGATAAAGGTTAAAACCTGGTCTTTGGCAAACACAGTCTCGCGGACGCTTCGGATCACCGGCTCCTCGGGTGTCGGATCGAACGTATCGCCCCCAAGCCCCAGGTAAGCGTCGCTGTGCAGCATTTCCCATACGGTTAAAGCAGATGCATCGAAGTAGCGTTCTTCGCTCAGGATTACGCCGTCTACGTCAAATAAAATCGTCTTGATCATCACATTTACCCCTATCCAAATGTTTTGTCTCTATCTGTTGCGGTAACAGTATGGTGAAACAAGTGCCTTCGCCCATTTTGCTCTGCACGCTGATCGTTCCGCCATGTGAATCGACTATGTTTTTGGCGATTGCCAGGCCCAGACCCGTTCCCGCTCGCCCCCTCGTCCTCGCTTTGTCCGCCTTGTAAAAGCGCTCAAAGACAAACGGCAGATCCTCTTGCGGAATACCGCTGCCTGTATCGGCCACTTCCAGCACCAGCGGATTCTCTCCGCTTGCCCGAATCGTCACGCTGCCCCCCGGAGGCGTGTGGCGAACGGCATTGTCGATCAAATTGGTCAAGACCTGCTCCAGCCGGTCCGGGTCGATATTGACGTTTTCCAGTGTGGTGGCCAGCTCAATCAGGATGGCGATCTCGCGTTCTCGACCGAGATTGATAAACTTCCGCTGGATGCGTTCCAGGTACGGCTTGAGCGGAATGACTTCGCGGTGCAGCTCGATATGACCGGCTTCCATCCGGGCGAGATCGAGCAGCTCATTGACCAGCTTCGTCATCCGCACGGACTCGTCGTAAATAATCCGCGCCAGCTCCTTGTGCTCCTCCGGCGTGGCCGCGATGTCATCGACGATCGCTTCACTGTAGCCTTGCAGCATGGACAGAGGCGTCCGCAGCTCATGGGACACATTGGCGACAAAGTCCTGCCGCAGCTTATCCAGCTTGCGTTCCTGGGTCATGTCACGCAGCACCGCTACCGCCCCGCGGATTTGCTCACGGTCGTAGAGCGGCGCCATGACCACCGACCAGATCCTGCCCTGCACCGGATAGTCTTCTGATACTTCCGTAGCCTGCTTGACCACTCGCTGATACAAGTCGTACAGCGGCGTCATTTGCCGCTCGAACAGCCAGTCGCGAATGAAGTGCTGCCCGGCCGGATTGGTGACGACGATCTGCCCTTCGCCATCGATCATGATCACCCCGTCAGCCATGCTGCTGAGCACGCTCGCCAGCTGTTCTTTCTCCTTGGACAAGGCGTGAACGAGATTGTTCAGCGTGCTCGCCATCGTGTTAAACGATGAAGCCAGCTCCCCGATTTCGTCCGTAGTCCGGATCGGTATTTCTGCATGAATGTCGCCTTCGGCAATGCGATGGGCGGTTTCTTTCATTTTCCGCAACGGATAGGTGATGCGTGATGACAGGAAGAACGCAAACACCGTCGTTCCGATAAAGCCGATCACGCCAACGATGAAAATCAGCTTGCGCACCTCAGACACCGTGCCGTTAAAATCTTCAATCGCCTGATACATAATGACCGCACCACTCGACTGGGCATTCGTCGGATGTGGTACGGCTACGGCCAGCACTTGCACGCGATCCTTTGGACCATTCGAATCACCGGGAAAAATGAGCCGCGCAGGATTTGGGTGCTCGCCGGCAAGCGCTCTTTCGATGTGCAGCTCCGATTGATTGATCAGCATTTCGAAAGGAATGTTTGGCATCGTTTCATCGTAATCGGTAGCTCCCAGCAGCTGTTTGTTCGAATCGATGACGAACAAGCGAGTCCTATACGTCTTGCAAAGATCCGATGCCAGCTGCAGCGTCATTTGCTTGTTTGCGGATTCCTCGATGTTCGTCGACAGCCGCTCCGTCAATTCCTTCAAATCGTTCGTCTGCTTATGGAAGTAGTAGCTGTCGAACGATTGCACCAAGAGCAGGCTAAAAACGGTCAAGACAAGCGCGAAGAGAGCAATAATTGTCATCCAGAGCTTGCCAACAACGCTGCGAAAAATCATGTCCACGTTACTTTGGCACCTCTAGTTTATATCCGACGCCCCATACTGTCGAAATCATCTGGGCGGCGTCAGGCGAGACTTTGTTGAGTTTTTCCCGCAATCGCTTGATGTGGGTATCCACTGTGCGCAAATCGCCGAAGAAGTCGTAATGCCAGACGTCTTTCAGCAGCTCTTCGCGGGTAAACACCTTGTCCGGCGATTGGGCCAAGTAATGCAATAGCTCGTACTCTTTTGGCGTTAGATTGACTTCCTGACCACTCGCCAGTACTTTATGCGCATCGTGATCAATCGTCAGCTCCGGGAAGACCAAAATGGAGTGGCTGGAGATCGTATCGGTTTTCAGATAGGCAGTCGCCGATGAACGGCGCAAGATCGCTTTTACGCGATACACCACCTCGCGCGGACTAAACGGTTTCACAACATAGTCGTCCACGCCTGCTTCAAAGCCCTGCACGCGATTGGTCTCTTCTCCCTTCGCAGTCAGCATGATGATCGGCGTTGCTTTTGCTTCACGGATTTTCTGGCAAACCTCAACCCCATCGATGCCGGGCAGCATGAGGTCCAGCAAAATGATATCGTAATCGGCACTCAAAGCCATCTCGACTGCTTGTTCCCCATGCTCGGCTTCATCGATGAGAAAATTTTCCCGCTCGAGGTACATTTTTAGCAAACGACGAATCCGCTCTTCATCATCAACCACGAGAATTCTATTTTTTTGTTCCATTCCTGCCACCTCACCTGCAATAGAAGTGATTACACACCGGCATAAGAGTGGAGACCAGCAATGACCAGATTAACGACAACCAGTGTAATTAATATGATGACAAAACCGATCACCGACATCCATGCCGATTTCGTTCCTACCCATCCACGCGACAAGCGAAGATGCAAATAAGCACTGTAAAACAACCAGACAATCAATGCCCAGACCTCTTTCGGGTCCCAACCCCAGAATCGGCCCCACGCTTCAGATGCCCAAATCATGGCAAAGACGAGTGCCCCCAACGTGAATATGGGATAGCCGATGGCAACAGCTCTGTAGCTGATTTCATCAATTAACTCCGGATCAATTCCGTCAAGTGACGGCTTGATGAATGCGGCGACCCGTTTGCGCAACATCAGACGCAGCAAGCCGTACAGGACGAGACCGGAGAGCACCGACCAGATCATCGTATTCAGCTTGCGAGCGGCATCCTTGCCTTCCATCCAGCCCGGCGCTTCAAACAGAGGCGTCATCGGTCCCGCTTTGGTAATCGTCGACTCATGTGGAGCGACGATCGCCGGCAGTACGTAGTCGACTTTCAAAGTCGCTACCGCCGCCGTTTCCCCGGGCTTGTACTGCGGGAACTCGAAGGAGGTCTTCATATCCATCCGGCTGAAGATACTATTAAGGACAATAAATCCTACTAACATTAATACTACACTAATTACGATTTCCAGCCAAAGGGTACTGCGACTTTTTTTTGTCTGGTTTACTGTGCGAATCAAATACATCAATCCGGCGGCAAACCCGACAGCGAGAATTCCTTCACCGAGCGCTGCCAGCGTGACGTGAATTTGCAGCCAATAGCTTTGCAGGGCTGGGATCAGCGGCGTAACCTCACGCGGGAAGACGTAGGCGTAAGCCAGCATGATCAAGCCAAGCGGCAGGACAAACGCGCCAAGCACCGTCATCTTGTAAATCCGGTAAATTATCAAATACCCGCAAATGATACAGAAATCCATAAAGGCCATGAATTCAAACATGTTGCTGGTCGGACTGTGCCCTCCTACCACCCAGCGGGTAATGATGTACGCAGCCTGTGCGATAAAACCGACAATCGCCAATATGTAGGCACGTCTGCCAAAGCGACGCTCATGTTCCTGCGGGTCGCGTCCGGACCAATTCTTCCCGGTCAGCGCGACGACAAACAAAATGGACGAAATCAAATAGAGGAAGAAAGCAATATCTAGCATTATATCACTAATTTGCAATAACGGGTTCACGCAATTGGCACTCCCTTCTCTTCACTGTTTACTTGCATGATTTGTCAAGCACGCAGACCGGTGCCGGATGAAGATCACCGATCAGTGATCTCCACCGCGGTCCTGGCTTCTTACCGTTACAACTAGCGGCAGCTGAAGCTTTCCAACCAAATCTTCCGCTTCTTTGCGCAGGCCGAACCAGTTTTTGTTGGTATGACCGGCAAGGTGCAACCGTCCATTGGTCAACTGCAGCCAAATTCTGCGATGCTGCCAGTAAAAGCCCATCGTCAATCCGATAATCGAAACAAAACAGCCGAAGTAAATAAGTGGCAGCGCTTTATCCTTTCGCACCATTAAACCGCTGATGTTGATCAGATCCGGCTTTTTGATGGCCAAAGAATAGCGCGGGTTTGCTTCTTTTGCCAAAACAGTACCGGACAGATAAACCATCGTCTCGGTCGTCTTGTCCTTGGCCGATATGACTTCCAGTGCAAACATCGGGTTGTTCGGCACGTTTGTCTTGGTCGCCGGCGCATTGCCGTCCATAAAGAAATCAGGGTAGTAGTCAAGGACGCGGACGGTTATATCGTCATTGATCTTATGGTCCTTATCCGGCGCGTAAAGGTCGAGCTTGATATCGCCCAGCGTTTTGTTTTCAGGTCCGAGTTCCACGAGCGAAAAGTTCAGTGCGCCCAGCTGCATCTCTTGCCTGCCTGTCTGAAAGAGCGAAAGCCCCTCATAGACCATCGGGTGATTGACGACAATCGGGCCTTTGAGAATCTCTTTCAAGCTCGGGTCGGCTCCGGGCAAGTCAGCGTTTTCATTTAGGTAGAGGATGGCGTCCGTCTGATAGTTTTTGGCGATGACTCCGCCTTTGAGGTCGAGCTTTTGGGCAAATTCGTCTTCACTGTAATAGTCTGTTCGATATCTTTCATTTTTAACGTAGTACGGTGTGCCTGGCACAGAAACTGTCTGCCCCTCGCGCACCCAGACGAACTGATCCATATAAAAACCCGGTACGCTGCGCAGCAGTACACCAAGTAAAAAGATGATCAGTCCGATGTGATTCACATACGGCCCCCACCGGCTGAACCGCGCTTTCTCGGCAAGCAGGGACTCGCCGTCGCGAAAAATCTTGTAGCCCCGCTTCTTCAACACCTCCCCTGCTCGCTCAAACGCATCGTTTGCCTCAAACACTTCGCCCTCTGCCGTTTCAGCGTACAGTCGCTGTCCGCGCAGAAACGAGACGTGCTGATTGAGCCGAGGCTTGCTCAACGCTTTGTAAAGCGGAATGATCCTGTCCAAGCTGCATATGACCAAGGATGTGCCGATCATCACCAGCAAGGTGACAAACCACCAGGAATCATACAGATGGTGAAACCCTAACGCGTAGAAGATTTTCCCCAAAACCCCGTAAGTCTGGCCGTAAAATTGCTCGACGTCAGCCTCGGTCGGAACCGGTACGGGAATGTACGGCTTTTGCGGAAAAATCGTTCCCACCGCAGAAGCAAGTAACGTAATGATAATCAGATAGATGGCAATTTTTACGGAAGAGAAGAAATTCCAGATTCGGTCGACCACGGACCGCTTGTACGTCTGTGAACGGCGCGCTCTCCCTTCGTAGCGCATGTCGGGAAAGGACGCTTGACTTACGACTTGCTGCTCTTCAGTCGGCTTTCCGCACGACTCGCACAGCAACGTACCAAGCGGATTCGTGTGTCCGCATTCACATTTTCGAGTATCCATTGCGTTTCCTCACTTAAGGCAAGATTTTGTTCACTTTGGCAGAAATGGTCGCTTCGCTCATTTGCCCAATGACAATATCCTTGACGATTCCCTTTGAATCGAGAAAGTATGTCGTAGGAATCGGCCCTATGTTGTATAGCCGGGTGATATCGGACTGTCGGTCAAGCAAGATCGGGAACGTAACCCCTAATTGATCCACAAATTGCTGTACCGAAACGGGAGCCTCACTGATATTGACGCCAACAACTACCAGACCTTTGTCCTTCAGCTCCTGGTACTTCTTGTCCAACGCCGGCATTTCTGCCTTACACGGTTTGCACCAGCTTCCCCAGAAGTTCAGCACAACGCCTTTGCCCTGCAAATCAGAGAGCTTAACGGCTGTGCCATCCAATTGTTTCAGGCTAAAATTGGGTGCCTGTTCCCCAATCTTTACGTCGTCAACTCCTTTGGCGAGACTGGAATAGACTGCAAAGACGAGAGCAGCCAGCAAGACAGCGAGGATTGATACCCTCATGATGGTGCGTTTTTTCCTATCCATTTACAGCTCTCCTGTCTAATCAGCTTTTGCAACGTGGTTTTACCAACTTCTGTCCGATTTAATTATATCGTTATCAATAGTTTGCCATCGCAATATTTTTGAACAGATTTTGAACGATGTGCTTATTGGCGGGGCCGCGTTTTTTTCTCCATGAGCGACGTTTGCAGCCGCTTCACTTCAGTCTCGGTCAGATGGCGGAAGCTGCCTTTTTTCAGGCCGTCCAGCGTTAAGAAACCGATGCGGATTCGCTCTAATGAAATGACCGGATGGCCGATCGCCTCGCACATCCGACGCACCTGTCGGTTTCGCCCTTCATGAATGGTCAGTTCCAGCAGCGCACGGTTTTTCGCCTGATTCACTTCAAGCAGTCGCGCCTCCCCGGGAGCCGTCATTCCGTCTTCCAGCCGGATGCCCGCAGCCAACCGCTTGATTTTTTCTGCGCTGGGCTGACCTTTTACCATAGCCCTGTATACTTTATCGATTTCATAGGAAGGATGCGCCAGGCGGTTTGCCAAATCTCCGTCGTTCGTCAAGAGCAACAAGCCAGATGTATCGTAATCAAGCCTGCCGACCGGGTATACCCGCTCTTTGACCCCACTCAGCAAGTCGCTGACAACCGTTCTCCCCTGCGGGTCATGCAAGCTCGTGATCACGCCTGTCGGTTTGTAGAGCAGCAGGTAGATTTTCTGTTCACGCCTGATCGGCTGTTGATCCACGGTAATATCATCGACACCGGGGTCAACTTTGGTGCCTAATTCGTAAACGACAACGCCGTTTACCCGTACTCTTCCCTGTACGATTAATTGTTCACAGCTTCGACGGGAAGCAACCCCTGCCTGGGCAAGTACCTTTTGCAAGCGTTCCACAGCAGTTTCACCTCCCTACCATCATACCTATTTTTATCATCCTGAACAAGAAAAGAGAAAAAAACCTCTCGCTTTTACGAGAAGTTTTACCTGATCATTACCATGTGTTTACGAACGCTTTGCTCAGGCTTGGATATTGCGGGAGAAAGACGAGCAATTGATCGTATGTGAAAATCCGAAAGTACATCAGAGAAACACGTAGTAGACGACGAGAATCGAAGCGACTACGCCGAAAAGATCTGACCACAGCCCCACCTTCAAGGCGTAGGAGCCGTTGCGGATCCCTACTGCTCCGAAGTAGACCGTCAGCACGTACAGTGTCGTATCGGTGCTGCCTTGCATCGTCGAGGCGAGTCTGCCAATCAGCGAGTCAGGGCCGTATTGGGCGATCAAGTCCGTAGTGATGGCCAGGGAACCTGTCCCGGATAACGGTCTGAGCAAGGCAAGCGGGACGATCTCTCCCGGTACGTGCAGCAAGCGCAACAACGGATCCAATGCCTTGAGCACCAAATCGAGTGCACCCGATTCACGGAACAGCGTAATCGCCACCATCATCGCCACGAGATGGGGCATGATTTTGATCGTTGTCACCAGGCCGCCCTTGGCTCCGTCGACAAACGTTTCATACACAGGCACTTTTTTCAACCATCCGTAGACCAAAATAAATGCGATCAGGAGCGGAATGCTCCACATCGAGATGAGAGAGACCCATTGGTACATAAAGTCCCCTCCTATCTTGTCTTCCGCATGGACCTTCGCCGATACCAGCGGTCGAGCAGCAATGCGAAAATCGTAGCGCTAAAGGAAGCCAGCAACGTGGTACCGACGATCTCCATCGGATTCGTCGAGCCGAACTGGTAGCGGATGGCGATCATCGTCGTCGGAATCAGCGTGATGCTCGCTGTATTGATCGCCAGAAGCGTACACATTGCCGCTGAGGCTTGGTGCTTGTTCGGATTCAGCTTTTGCAGCTCCTCCATCGCTTTTAGGCCAAACGGTGTAGCTGCATTGCCCAAGCCGAGCAGATTGGCGCTCATGTTCGACAAAATCAGGCCAAGTGCCGGGTGTCCCTTCGGTATGTCGGGAAAGAGCCGCGAGACAAACGGCGCCATCAGCCTGGCGAACAGCTCCAGCAAGCCGGCCTTTTCGGCAATCCGCATCAGTCCCATCCAAAAGGCGAGAATGCTCAACAGGCCAAAGCTTACGGTTACCCCGGATTTTGCTCCGTCAAATGCTGCCTGGCTGATCGATTCAAGCCGTCCGTTGAACGCTGCCACGACGAGGCTGGTGACAATCAGTCCAAGCCAAATGAAATTAAGCATAAAACATTCCTCCCGCCATGATCTGCCATACAAGCTGCAAAAATGGTCGGCGACCCAGATCATGAGCAGGAGCGGATGATGATTGCAGCGCTTGTTCCGACGCTTGAACGATCAGCGGTACCTTGCCGATCAGCTGATCATCCATGTACAGGTGCAAAAATCCGGCATGCTTGCCAACTTTTTTGCTGTCCAGCACGCGATCAAACAAATACACTTTGGAATGAACCTGTGATAGCTCTTCCTGCCGAAGCGGATAGGTGAATTCGTTCTTGGTGACAAACACAAGGTTCGGTTCCTTTTTGTCAAGCGTGACGTCCGGCTCGATCGTCTCCCCGTCCTTCACGACTTTGACCGGTTGAAAATTCGCAAACCCCCAATCCATCAGGGCCATGGAATCCTGCCAGTCATTGCCGTCGTTCAACGTAATCACAGCCAATTGCCTGCCGTCCCGTGTCGCCGATGAAGCGAGGCAGCGCTTGGCCAGCTTCGTGTAGCCCGTCTTCACACCGTCCGCCCCTCTGTACAGGGTAAGCATTCGATTCTTGTTTTGCAGCCGCCTGCCCCACTGCTCGCCCTCCATCGAGATATTTTTCACTTTCGTAGAGACGATTTCCTGAAATTTCGGGTTTTGCAAAGCGTACCTGGACAACTTGACCATATCGACAGCCGTGGAATAGTGCATATTGCTGTCGTCAAGCCCGTGCGGGTTGGTAAAATTCGTGCGGGTCATTCCGATCATCGCAGCTTTTTCGTTCATCAGGTAGACGAAGCCCGGCAGGGAGCCGCCGATGTGATTGGCGATCGCAACGGCGGCGTCGTTGCCGCTGCGGAGCATCAAGCCGTACAGCAGCTCCTCCAATGTGAGGTGTTCCCCCCGTTTCAGGTAAATCGACGAGCCTTCGACACCGACTGCCTGATCGGGTATCGTGACGACGTCCTGCAGATTGCCTGATTCGATGGCGACGATAGCAGTCATCGTCTTCGTCAGGCTGGCGATGCGCATTTTTTTGTCGCCGTTCTTTTCGTATAGGATTCGCCCTGAAGCCACATCGATGAGTGCGGCCGCTTCAGCCGAGATTTTCGGTGGACCGTTGTCAGCGTAGGCACTCTGGCCGGGCAGAGAAAACATCAGCAGCAAAAGAAAAACGACGAGTACGCCGGATGGTAGCTTCAGATTTTTCATAACGTCCTCCCCACACCTTGCATGCGTGCTTTGTACAAGTATATGGGGACGAGACGTCTGTTAGACCTGATCTACTCCTGCGACTTGTCGCTCGTGTCTGCTCCTGCTTTATCGAACAGGGCTGTGGCCTCCTGCCGGATCTCATCGATGTTGAGATTGACCGGCGGCTCCGGCAAATCTTGAAGCTGCCGCAAGCCAAAATGCTCGAGAAATTCTTTTGTCGTGCCGTACAGGATCGGGCGCCCGATGCCTTCTGCCCGTCCCACTTCGCGGATCAGCTGTTTGGACTGCAGCGTATACAGCGCTTTTTCACACTTGACCCCGCGGATTTCTTCGATATCGGAGCGGGTGATCGGCTGTTTGTACGCGATAATGGCCAGAGTTTCCAGGGCAGCCTGTGAAAGCGTCGACTGACCTGGCGATGTTGCCAGCTTTTCGAAATACTCGATATGCTCAGGCAGCGTCGTCAATTGGTAAGCGCGCGCTACCTCGACGATCTGGATCCCGCGTCCCGAACGGCGAAAGTCTGCCTTCAGGTCCTCCAGCAAGTCGACGACCGTCTCTTCCGGCAGCTCTATGATTTCGCCAATTTGCCTGGCGTCGAGACCTTCGTCGCCAGAGAGAAACAGCAGGCCTTCAATCACGCTTTTCATTTTGTCATAATCCACTGTGCTCCCCTCCTTTCGACGTGTTCTCACAGATCAGAATGTCTTGAAACAACTGATTCTGGACACACGTCACCCGCTTCGCCTTCATCAGCTCCAGCAAGGCGAGGAACGTCGTGACGATCTCGGTGCGCGACACCGTCGATCCAAACAACTGTGAAAAGCGTACCATTCCACCGCCCACCTTGAGCAGTTCGCCAATCTCCTTCATGCGATCTTTGATCGAAATTTCATCCCGTGCCACTTTCGTCACCGGCTCCTTCTGGCGGATCCGGGTAAACAGCTTTTCCAGCGATGCGATCAGGTCATAAATCGTCACGTTTTTGACCGGATTCTCCTCCTCGCGGACATACGGGCTCAAATCCTCGGCAGGGCGGGTAAAAATCCGGCTTCTGCCCGTCTCCATCTCGCGCAACTGCTCGGCCATCATTTTGAATCGTTTGTATTCCAACAGCCGGGCGACTAATTCATCCCGCGGGTCTACTTCTTCTACATCCATGTCCAGCAGCGGCTGGAAGACATGCTCTTCTTTTTTCGGCAGCAGCATTTTGCTCTTGATCGACAGCAGCGTAGCTGCCATGACCAAAAATTCGCTGGCGATATCGAGCTGCAGCTCCTGCATGGCATGGATCGTCTCCAGGTATTGCTCCGTCACTTCGGCAATCGGGATGTCGTATATGTCAATTTCCGCCTTGTCGATCAGATGAAGCAAAAGATCTAATGGGCCTTCAAACGAATCCAGTTTAATTCTGTATGCCACTCTGTTTCCCCTGCCTTACACTCACTGCAATCCCTTCCGCAGCTCGGACGTCAACAATCCACGCTTTGTGGCTTGTTGACGTACTCATGCTGCTCCCAGACTTTACACGTAACACGTTATGTATCCGGCCGATCCAACGCTGTCGCTAACGGCCAAGCCGCAGGGCCGTGCACCCCTGAAATAGCGCGGTCTTGCACACGAGCGTTTTCCCCATGTCAACTATCCAAATAGCGAAATGGCTGCAGAATGGAGCAGCATATACAGAAGCCCCATCGGCACACCCAGCAGTACGCTGGTAACCCCTGGAATGAATATCAGCAGCAACAGAATCCACGGTCCGTATATCTCCAACTGATAAAAGAACTTATCCCAGCTGCGCGGCATAATAAACCGCAGGATTTTCGAACCGTCCAGCGGATGAATCGGCAGCAAATTGAAGATGCACAAACCGATGTTAATTACAAGGCAGAAGTACAATGTCTCACTCACAGCATAGAGCATCTTGCCTGAGAGCGACTGGAGCATGCCGTTTTTCAGCACGAGCACTTCCACTATGGCGAAAAGAAACGCCAGAACCAGATTGACAAACGGCCCTGCAGCCGCCACCAACACGATTCCCAGACGCTTGTTGCCGCGAAAATTGTTCGGGTTAAACGGCACCGGTCTTGCCCAGCCAAACGGAGCGAAGAGAATCAGAATCAAGCCAAACGGATCGATGTGCGGTATCGGATTCAATGTCAACCGCCCTTGGTTTTTTGCTGTGTCGTCACCCAATCGCCATGCGGCAAACGCATGCGCCCACTCATGCAGCGAAAAGGCGATGACAAATGCAATCATGCGAAACGGGACGCTCTCCCATTCAAAGTTAAAAAAACTCAAATTCACTTACCTCCCGAAAACGAGCATCGCGGACACTTGTGCCAAACGGCCTGTAACCATTCTCCACAATCTCTATTAGAATACCAGTAGATTTGGCCTGAAACAAGAACCAAGCAAAAAAGCACCGGTTTCCCGATGCTTTTGTTGATCCTAGAGGACTTCGACCTTTTCCATTTTGTTGCCTTGCTTGATTTGGTCTACATGCTCCATACCGGAGGTCACTTTGCCAAACACAGTGTGGACACCGTCCAGATGCGGGAACGAATCGTAGCAGATGAAGAACTGGCTCCCGCCTGTATCCTTGCCTGCATGCGCCATCGACAGTGCGCCGCGAACGTGCTTGTGCGGGTTGCCAGCGGTTTCGCATTTGATCGTATAGCCAGGGCCGCCGGTACCTGTTCCGTAAGGACAACCGCCTTGTGCTACAAAGCCGGGAATCACGCGGTGAAAGGTAAGCCCGTTGTAGTATCCTTCATTGATCAGCTTTTCAAAGTTGGCTACAGTTCCTGGCGCTTCTTCATTGTACAGCTCCAGCGTAACCTCTTTGCCGCCTTCAAGTGTAATTTTTGCCGTTTTCATGGAAAAAATCCTCCCTTTTCACGTATCCCCTCTATCTTATCCGTAATCCGGACAGCAAGCAAGCATTACGGTGCTATCGCTGGCATTGCAGCTTCTTGAGCGGACGGTCGTTTTTGACGAGATCGGCGAGACTCTCCCGCTCAACGACCACTTCGGCTTCGCCATCCTTGACGAAGACGACCGCCGGGCGGGCAATCCGGTTGTAGTTGTTGGACATCGCGTAGCCGTAAGCACCTGTGCTCGTCACGGCGAGCACATCGCCCGCTTTCACCGGTGGCAGGGAAATGTCCCAGATCAGCATATCGCCGGATTCACAGCATTTTCCGGCAATTGAAACGACTTCTTCTGCCTGCTCCGTCATCCGGTTGGCCAGCCCGGCTTCGTATTTGGCCTGATAGAGAGCAGGGCGCAAATTGTCAGACATGCCGCCGTCTACGGAGACGTATTTGCGCACATCGGGGATTGCTTTGGTCGAACCGATGGTGTACAGCGTCGTACCGGCATCGCCGATGACGCTGCGGCCCGGCTCAATCCACAGTTCCGGCAATGTCAGGCTGTTTTCCGCACATCCTTTGCGCACAGCGGAAGTAATCGCTTTAACGTACGCACCGGGTGCAAGCGGCGTATCTTCCTCGACATAGCGAATGCCGAATCCTCCGCCGACGTTCAACACTTTCCCTTCAAAACCAAGCTCGTTTTTCACCTGTGCCAGCAGCGCGATCAAACGGTCGATGGCCATGACAAAGCCATTGGTCTCAAAAATTTGCGAACCGATGTGGCTATGCAGGCCAAGCAGTTCAATCGACTCGTATTGCAGACAGAGCTTGATCGCCTCCATCGCTTGACCGCTGGCTATATCAAAGCCGAATTTGGAATCCTGCTGTCCTGTCGAGATATAGTCGTGCGTGTGCGCTTCTACGCCCGGCGTCAGGCGGAGGAGCACTTCCACCTTGCGACCGCGTTCAGCTGCGAGCCGGTTGAGCATATCCAGCTCGTAGAAATTGTCCGCAACAAAGCAGCCGATATTGGCATCAAGGCCAAACGCCACTTCTTCGGGCAATTTATTGTTACCGTGAAAATGGATTTTTTCAGGAGGAAAACCTGCTTGCAGTGCCGTGTACAGTTCACCGGACGAGACGACATCGAGCGAGAGTCCTTCTTCCTGGACGAGTTGACACATGGCCACCGTACAGAATGCCTTGCTTGCATACGCGACTTGAAAAGCAAAACCGCTTTCCTCAAAGGCTTGCACAAACGCGCGACATTTTTCGCGAATCAACGCTTCGTCATACACGTAAAGTGGTGTGCCGTACTTCTTTGCCAGCTCTGTGCTGTCACAACCGCCAATTTCCAGATGCCCTCGATCATTGATGCGACTTGTTCCGTGTAAAAACATGATCTGTTCCTCCCTACCGTTTCCCCATTTTACCTCTGTTCACAATCTCGCCCGGTATTGATTGCATCCGGGTACAACCGCCCTCAGAGGATAAAATTATCACCTAATATAGCACAGCTTATCTTTTTTTGACAATGGGTCGATTCGTCAATTTGCAGGCTATTGCCGATACGGGTTTTGCGATTTGACGATGCTTGGCCGCTTGTGCATGCCCGGCACGGCGGTGCGGATGAAGATTGGCTTGATCGCGTTGTAGTTAAACGGGATCAACGGCCAGAGATACGGCGTGTTCAGCGAGCGCGTCAAAACGAGCAAAACCAGGACCAGACTGATGCCAATCATCAAGCCAGGCAGCCCGAAGAACCCGACCATCAACAGCAAAAACATTCTCACGAGCCGATTGGCCAGCGCCAATTCGTAGCTTGGCGTCGCATAGGTGCCGATCGCCGAGATCGCGATATACAGGATGACTTCCGGAGAAAACAGGCCGACTTTGATCGCCACCTCGCCAACCAGAATCGCAGCGATCAAGCCCATCGCCGTCGTCAGCGGCGATGGGGTGTGAATGGCGGCCATGCGCATCAGATCAAGGCCGATCTCAGCGATCAAAAACTGCACCAGCAGCGGGATTTTGCCCTTGGTTTGCACGCCGATAAAATCGAGTGCCGGCGGAATGTATTCCGGGTGCAGGACGAGCAACAGCCAGACCGGAAGCAAAAACAGCGAAGCAAATATTCCCATAAAGCGAATCCAGCGCAGGTAGGCCCCTACTGCCGGTCGCTGCCGGTACTCCTCGGCATGCTGGACATGGTGGAAATACGTAGTCGGCGTAATCATTACGCTCGGAGAGGTATCCACGTAAACCAGCACATGCCCTTCCAGCAAGTGTATAGCGGCGACGTCGGGCCGCTCCGTATACCGAACGAGCGGAAAGGGATTCCAGGTCTTGCCGATAATAAATTCTTCGACTGTCTTTTCGGCCATGGGAATTCCGTCGATTTTAATATCCTGCAACCGCTGCTTGATCGTGTCGACCAGATCGACGTTCGCGACATCGTGCAGGTAGGCAATGGCGACGTCCGTCTTGGACCGCTCTCCCACTTGCAAAATTTCAAAGCGCAAGCGCTCGTCACGAATTCTTCTGCGTGTCAAGGCCGTGTTCATCACCAATGTCTCCGTAAAGCCGTCGTGAGCTCCGCGGACCACCCGCTCCGTATCCGGCTCCAGTGGCGCACGCGTGGGATAAATTTTCGCATCGATCAGGATGCCGTGCTCTTCTCCGTCGATAATCAGTCCGACTTGACCGATCAGCAGCTTGTCCATAAACTCATCAGTCGTTTCCACTTCACTTAGCTGAAAATACGGAATGTACGTCTCGTACAGTTTTTTTACCAAGTCTCCACTGACTTCGCCGGCTGTGAGATTGTTAAGGTCTTTGAGTACCTGGGTAATGATAATGCTGTCAGCAAGACCATTGATGTAATAAAGCAGTACGTCCCTTCCGCCGAGCACAAACTCATGCAGCCCGAGATCAAACGATTTTCCTACTCCCAGCGCCTTATTCAAATACGCTTTGTTTTCCTCAACGCTTGCTGAGATAAGCTGTTTTGGACGGGTTGTCGTCGGCAATGAGCCCACTCCTCTCTAAAATCCACTCGACTGCTTTTTGTGTAATCGGACAGCCATTCTTCAGATTGTCGCGCCCGTGCATTTTTCCGATATCGCCTATTCCGATGACATTGGGGACGTGGTAAGCGTTGAGTATATCTACCGTATCGCCGTAAATCCGGTGATTGAGCTCTTTGTCGGGGCGTCCGTCCTTATCGACCGCTTGCTCGACAATGTTGCTGTCCTGATCAATCGAAAATTGTACGGCTGCCCCCTGCACCCACCTGGTATTGGAAGCGACGGCAATCGCCCCGATCACTTCGATATCCGCATGGGTTATAACGAATTCGATCGCCCGTTCCCCACGCCCCTGGCCGTAAGAGCCATTGTCATCGAACATGACCAGTACAGGATCATTTGCCGCCATTTTGATCAGTTCGACGACCTGCTTGCCGGAAAGAGGCGTAGGATTTCCGGCGGAGAGGGAAATACATCGGCCGCCGACGCGTTTGGCGACAGATTCAATTGCTTTTTGCGCGACGTAATCGCCATCCGTGATGAGGATGACTTTTCTTCGTTTTGCAGCCATTGCCTCATCCCCTAACCGAGCCTGATCGCCCTTTGTCACCCTTTTGCTCGAAACACGAGTGACGCGAGGAAGCCAAAGACAATCGCAGCGGAAATGCCTGCACTTGTTACCTCGAAAATTCCTGTAATGACGCCCATCAAACCGTCTTTCTCCGCTTCGGAAATCGCTCCGTGATACAGCGCATGACCGAAGCTGGTAATCGGCACGGTCGCACCGGCACCCGCGAATTTAATAAACCCGTCGTACAGCCCGAGAAAATCGAGTACGACTCCCGAAACGACCAAGGTACTCATGACGTGTGCCGGCGTCAGCTTGGCCACATCCAACAGCAATTGCCCGATGACACAGATCAAACCGCCGACAACAAACGCGATCAGATACTCCATCAGTTGTCTCCCCCTTCCAATGCGACCGCGTGGGCAATACAGGGAATCGCATTGCCTTGCTGATAACTGATCGGGCTAAGCAATGCCCCTGTGGCGCAAACCAGGACTTTTTTCAACAGCCCTTTGTGCAATTGATCCATAATGTAGCTGTAGGTGACAGTCGCGCTGCTGGCACAGCCGCTGGCCCCGGCAAACACGTCCTGGTCAGGATCGTAGACCATCAAGCCGCAATCGTTGTACACGCTGCCCAGGTCGTATCCTTGCTCTTCCAGCAGTTCTTTGGCGATCGGATAGCCTACGGCAGCCAAATCGCCTGTCACGATCAGATCGTAATCGGTCGGCTTGCGGCCGACATCGGTAAAATGGGCATGAAGCGTGGAGGCGGCAGCCGGTGCCATCGCTGTGCCCATATCAAGCGGGTCGTGAATGCCCATATCGACGACTTTCCCCAGTGTCGCGTATGTAATGCGTGGTCCCGTTCCGCCTGTTCCGACGACAGCAGCACCCGCACCCGTGACTGTCCACTGTGCTGTCGGCGGCTTCTGCCCCCCGTATTCAGTCGGATAGCGGTACTGGCGTTCGGCGGTGGCATTATGGCTGCTGCATGCGGCGATGGCGTTCCTAGCGTACCCTGCATTGACCAGGGCTGCTGCATTTGCCAGCGTCAGCATCGAGGTAGAGCACGCTCCGTACATCCCCATCAGCGGAATGTTCATCGTCTCTGCGGCAAATGTGGCCGTAATGTTCTGGTTTAACAAATCGCCAGCCAAAATGACATCGATGTCTGCCGCCGTCAGCTTTGCCTTGTCGATGGCATACTGGATGGCATCCTCCAGCATCAGGCGTTCAGCCTTTTCCCACGAGCTTTGCCCCGCGTACATATTGTCATAGATTTTATCGAACAGTGGGCCAAGGGGACCTTCCCCTTCCTTTGGCCCGACGATCGTGGCAGCTGCATGAATCCGTACATCCTCCGCGAATTTCCAGGTTTGCCGACTCACTCTTGCACGTGGAGCCACTGCGCTGATAGTCATGTGCCATCCACCTTTCCACACTGCTAGATTAGTTTTATCAACGTTTTGATAATCGCCGCGATGAATGCGGCGACAACACCGAAGACAATGACGGACCCCGCCAATTTGAACATGTTGCCGCCAACTCCCAAGACGTATCCTTCACTGCGGTGCTCAATCGCCGCAGAGGCGATGGAATTGGCAAAACCCGTGACAGGCACTGCCGAGCCAGCACCTGCGTACTGACCGATATTGTCGTACACGCCCAAGCCCGTCAGCAGGACGGCGATGAAGATAAGTGTCGCTACCGTTGGATTGCTCGCATTTTTCTCGTTAAAATCAAAAAAGGCGATGTAGAAGTTTTGAATCGCTTGCCCGAACAGACAAATCGCTCCGCCGACCCAAAATGCCCGGATGGAATTCAGAAACACATTGCGTTTTGGCTTGTACTTGTTCGCCCGCTGCTTGTAGAGCGTTTTCGTCATATCCATGGAGGCGCGCTGCTTTGTTTTGGTCGCCATTTTTACCCACACCTTTCTTTTGCCTATCTTTCCACAAGCAGGAACTGCCTATGTTTGGATAAATTTTCCATTTCAAAGCTGCAATAACCACTGCACGAGCGAACCGATCGTCTTCCCCAGCACCATCGCCATGAGCAGGAGAATCATGAAGCCTTCCATCTTCAAGCGCTTGGCCAAAATCGGAAACACGTTGATCGCTTCCGTCAATCCGGCTGCCAGCGTGCCGACAAAAATCCCCGCAAGCAAGCCCAAACATGCGGTGACCAGCGGGAACATATGCAGCGTAATCGTAAAAAAATCGGCCACGGTAAAAAACAGGACCCCCAACACGAGCGACCATTCAAAGTGGCGAATGTATGCATGTGCATTCGTCAGTTGCGTCAATCTCGGGATGATATCCAGCACTGTAATAAAAGCTACGAACCCGCTTCCGACGGCTAGCCCGCCGCCCAGTCCGAGAAGAATCAGGAGCGCATCCTTCAGGTAGCTCATGCTTTGGTCTTTTCGTTCTCCTTGTTTTCATGCCGAATGTAGTACTGATCCAGGCTCTGCTGGTATAAAAACAACTCTACTTCGAGCGGACTGGGCTCTTCGTTGATGCGTTTCTTGAAAATGTGATTAAAAAACAGAATCATCCCAAGCCCAATTCCAATCGAATAGGGGATTTGCAGCAGCAAGGGCTGTAGATTCGTTTTTCCGGTGATCAAATAGTACAGGCGCTGGTGAACCTGCAGCATGCTGACATCCGTATGAAAGTTCATAATGGCCAGCCCCGCTCCGACAAACAAGACGAGCCATACGAGTGTGACCAGCAAAAGGTTGGGCGATTTGCGCGGATTCATGACTTCCACGATAATTTGCGATGCGCCCTGCACCTCTAATGGAGCATCTGGATAGACAGACCGCAGCTTTTTGATGACTTGCATGACATCAATGATGATCAAATCGCCGTCTTCTGGCTTTACCTGGTAGACCGGAATTTTGCTGACCCATTCTTCCTGTACGCCATCCCAATAAATTTGGCAGATATCGCCGATGGAAATATTCGCTCCCGGTTTTACCGCTAATCGCTTCCGCAACCGAAAGAATAAGGGCTGTGTCACGCTGCATCCTCCCTTCTCCCGAATGTATAAGCTAGTATGTGCCGAAAGTGGGAAGAAAATGTAAGGTACTACGATTATACGTAATCAAAAAGACCAGTCGAGCTAATGCTCAATCTGGTCTCGGATGGTTTGCAGTATGCGCTTTTCCAGGCGGGAGACTTGTACCTGTGAGATGCTCAGCCGTTCAGCTACTTCTGATTGCGTCTGGTCCTTGTAAAAGCGGAGGTAGACGATGAGCTGTTCGCGTTCGCTCAGCTTGCTGATCGCATCGCGCAAGGCGATTTTATCAAACCACTTTCCTACGCTCTCATCCGCAATCTGATCGATCAGTGTAATCGGGTCACCGTCATTTTCAAACACGGTTTCGTGGATGGACGAAGGTGCCCGGCTCGCTTCCTGGGCGAACACGACTTCCTCCGGGGTGATCCCGATCGCTTCGGCCACTTCGCCAATCGTCGGCGAACGGCCAAACACTTTGTACAGCTCGTCTTTTGTTCTCCTCACTTTATTTGCCGTTTCCTTTAATGACCGGCTCACCTTCACGGTTCCATCATCTCGTAAAAAACGTTGAATCTCGCCGATAATCATCGGGACGGCATACGTCGAAAATTTCACATCATATCCCAAATCGAACTTATCAACAGCCTTTAACAATCCGATACACCCAATCTGGAAGAGGTCATCCGCTTCATAGCCGCGATTAATGAAACGCTGAACAACGGACCAAACCAAACGAATATTGCTGTTGACCAACAACTCTCTGGCTGCGGTGTCTCCATTCTGGCTCTTGGCAATCAATTCTTTTACCTCAACATTTGACAGAAACGGCTGACTCGCGTTTTTAATATCGGCTCCCATGGCTCTACCCCTAATTTTTGATTGCGCTTGAAAGTAAAAGGCGTTTGGTTAAGCGAATTTTCGTTCCTTTACCCACACTCGTCACCACTTCGATGGAATCCATAAAGTTTTCCATGATTGTAAAACCCATTCCCGAACGTTCCAGCTCGGGCTTCGACGTAAACAACGGCTGCATCGCCTGGTCAATATCTTCAATGCCTTTGCCAAAGTCTTCGATGACCAGCTCAACTGTGTCGTCTATCATCCCCGCGCGGATGCTGACTACGCCGGAAGCGTCGCCTTCGTATCCATGGATAATCGCATTCGTCACTGCCTCGGAGACGACTGTTTTGATCTCTTCCAGCTCTTCCATTGTGATGTCGAGCTGTGAAATAAACGAAGCGACTGCAATCCGGGCAAATGCTTCGTTTTGGCTCAGCGCAGCAAATTCCAAGTGCATGAAGTTCCCCGTACTCATTTACGCCACCCCCAAGATTTGTAAAGCTTCAGCTTCATTTGCACGAAACTTGATCACTTTAAACAAGCCTGACATCTCGAAGATTCGGTAAATAGTCGGGTTGATGGAGCAAACCACCATCTCGCCTGAGCGTGCGGCAATTTGCTTGAAACGTCCGAGGATGACACCGATCCCGGAACTGTCCATGAACGTCAAATCGGTTAAGCTGAGCACAATATGATGAATGCTCTTGTCCTTTAATAAATCATCGACTTTGCTTCGAAGCTCTTCCGCCGTGTGGTGATCCAGTTCACCCCGCAAGCGTATAATGAGCACATCCTGTTTCGTTTCCATTGCGATGTACAAACTCATATGGGTGTGTCACTCCTCTTCCCGTTATTACCCTCTCATTTCTCTATACAAATATCCAATTCCTGCCAGTCGACAAAAGTAGAAAAAATCGAGCAGCCATCCCTATTTTTCGCGGCAACTCGATTCTTTTCGCGTGTTCAAGAACGTTTACTGGTAGCTCACGATGATCTTCTTGGTAGTCCGCTTCAAAATCTCCCACATGCCCGCTTTTGCTATCGATTTTTCCGGGTACAGATCTACTCTTGCCACTTCCTTCCCGTCTTTTGTGCGAAGAAAGATGTGCCCGACCGCTGTCTCCTTGTCTACCGGCGCTTTCAGGTCTGACTTTATGACCAGCTCGCGTTGGTAGCTGTCGGGGGACTCGCCTTTCCTGGTGAGCAAACTGACTGCCTGCGGGGTCAGCACATTGACTGTGGTTTGCTCGCCTTTATCCACCACAAGCGTGTTAATCACATCCCCTTTTTTATAGACAGGGAACACTTGATAGTGATTGAACGCGTACGTAAACAGCGAGGTTACTTCATTGTTTCTCGTCTTCGTATCAGGTTCACCGAGCACGACGGCGATCAACCGCATGTTGTTGCGCTTGGCTGTAGCAGTCAGGCAGTATTTCGCTTCGGAGGTGTAGCCTGTTTTCAGACCATCCACCCCTTCGTAAAACCGGACAAGTCGATTGGTGTTGACCAGCCAGAATGGATTGGCGGTTTCTTTTCGCAAATAATCCTGATAGATACCGGTATACTTGGTAATCAAATCATGCTTGAGCAGCTCTCTCGACATGATCGCAATATCCAGTGCCGACGAGTAATGATTGGGTGCCGGCAACCCGTTTGAGTTGACGAAGTGCGTGTTTTTCATGCCCAGCTTTTTCGCCCGCTCATTCATTTTGGCGATAAACGCCTCCTCCGTGCCGCCGATATGCTCCGCCATCGCGACAGATGCATCGTTGCCCGAAGCAATGGCAATCCCTTTGATCATATCTTCGACAGTCATTTCTTCACCGGGCTGCAGGAAGATCTGCGATCCTCCCATCGAAGCGGCACGCTCGCTCGTCCGTACTTTGTCCGAAAGCTTCAATTCACCACGATCAATCGCTTCCATGATCAGAAGGAGGGTCATGACTTTGGTAATGCTGGCAGGCGGCATTTTTTCATTCGGGTTTTTTTCATATAGAACTGTTCCTGTATCAGCCTCTAGTAGAATCGCAGACTTGGCATGCGGAGTCATGGCGACAGGTCCCTCAGATGCAGCCAGTGCCGATGAGGAAAAGAAGGCAAAACTGAGTAGACAGCCAAGCAGTAAACAAATCACTTTTTTCATAGCTTCCTCTTCCCTCCATTTCATGGTCCTATTTTCTCCCAAGTGCAGGAAAAATATTCAGCACGAAATGATGTCTGGCCCGACTTCATGCGAAGACGACCGCGTTCGCCCATGATAAGCAAAAGCCAGTGCCGTCGATTGGGCACTGGCTGTCGATTGAATCGATCATTCGTTCAGGATATTGGCAAAATCCTTAGATAATAAATTTTTGCACACTTTGCGTCAGTTCGTCGGCGAGCTCTTTCATCTGCTCGACATTTTCGTTGATGCGAGAAATGGCCGTCAATTGCTCGTCGATCGTATGGACGACGCCGGTGATCGTATTGCTGATCTCGCTCGACATCGAGGATAGGCGCTGCATGGACGAGGTGACGATTTGATTGCCGGCAGCCATTTCCTCTGACGTGGCGGACATCGCTTCACTCTGTTCAGCCGCCGCCTGGATGTCCCCGACGATGTTTTCGAATGACTCGCCGACAGCTTCGACCGCGGTGAGACCGTCGTTCACCCTGGTGACGATCTCATCCATATCGCGGCTCATTTCCATCGCTTCATCGTTGATGGATCGGGCAATGAGAGCGATCTTCTCGGAAAATACGTTGCTATCCTCAGCCAATTTGCGCACCTCGCTGGCGACGACGGAAAAGCCTCTGCCTGCTTCGCCGGCACGCGCCGCTTCGATCGCGGCATTGAGGGCGAGCAGGTTCGTTTGCGAAGCAACCGTGCTGATCATTTCGACAATACTGGTGATTTCCTTGGCCCGATCGCGCATCTTGTGCATCCGTTTTGTCGTTGCGACCACCTCGTCGGTGGCTGCACGGACGCTTTTTATCACATTTTCGACCTGCTCCCTGCCTTCCCGGGCGCGATCGAATGTGCGGGTCGTCGCCACTGTCGTCGATTCGGCAGCGATCGCCACCTGCTCGACGGCGTGAGAAATCTCGGTGACGGTGGCGACGGTGGCATGTACGTCCTTCGCCTGGATACTGACTTTCTCGGAGATTAGCGACATATTGCCTGTAATCTCGTTGATCGCTTCCCGGTTTTCATTAGAGTGCTTGCTCAATTCGTCGGTCGCAACGTTCAGCTGAATCGCCTGGCCTTGTACGAGAGAAATCAGATTGCGCAGCTCTCCAACCATCTGATTCATCGTGTGCCCTACCAGCGCCAATTCGTCTTTTCCTGTTACTTTCACCTCTACCTGAAAATCCCCGCTGCCGATTTTTTGCATGTCTTGTGCAATCCCAAAGAGCGACGTGCGAATTTTCTTGGCGAACCACCAGATCAGTCCGGCTGATATCCCGACGATCGGAATGCTGATCAAGAATATAAACCAGCCCATCTGATTGATCTCGCCGTACACCTCATCGATCGTCGTCGTCAACACGATGTCCCACTTTAATGAAGGAATCGGGGAAAACGCGGCAAATGAAGTCTTTCCATTGTCCTTGTAGATAAAACTCCCGCTTTCGTTTTTGCTCATCAGCGTAAACATCTCGTTGTATTCGGCGTTCTCTTTCAAATTCAACTGATTGATGTTTTGCCGCAGCCTGTGGGCCGTTACCAAGCCGTCAGGCCTTACGACAAACGCATAGCCTTCCTTCATAAAAGGAATCAATTCGACTTTTTTGGATAATTGCTGAATGGTAAAGCCCACGACTAAAATTCGGCTCGTATCGGTATTGTTGTCACCGATCGGGGTCGCCATGTACAGCGTGCTCCGCTCAGCCCCTTTTGTAATCTCTTCATCTGAAATGGTTAATACTTTCGTCTTCAAGGCATTCTGGAAGTACTTCTTCTCCGTAAAGTTCAAATTGTTCCTGCTCGTCAGTGAATACAGTTCATTGCCTGTTGTGCTGTCGACGAGATAGATTTTGATAATTTCCTTGTGGCTTTGCTTGAGCAAAGAAAACTGTTCCATGATCAACGAATCCAGATTGGTCGTCATGACTCGCTTGGAGGCCGTCGTTTTAATCGAAGTCGCCAGCTCCCCCAGCCATTCCTCGATACTGGCACTGTGCTGTTCCGCAAGCATCTTCGCCTGCTTGGAGGTAATGTCAATCAAGGTCATCTTCGAATACGAAAGCGCTATCAATTGCAAGGAGGCAATGACAATGAGCACAAGCAGGATGCCGAATGAAATCATTTTTTTGGCCAGTGAGCCGTTAAACCGTTTGCCTTTGCTTGCCTTTTTGTTCGTTTGTCTGCGTATCTTCGGTGCGAAAACAGGAATCCCTTTCCGCATAAAACATGTTCCCCCTTATTCGCATTTGTCTGGTGTAAAGACGTACGCACTTGGGATTGTTGGTGTCGAATCTGTGGATGGAAAGTATTTCGGCGATTCGAAGGTGTCGAGCTGAAATCGATATGGGGTGTGGTGCTTCGTGATGACCGTATGTATACAGAAAATGAAGTGGATTCCCCAGACTTGACATCCGGGGGAATCCACATATGCAGGCAAATCAGTTATACAGATGGCAGGCAGCGAAATGACCCGGCTCAATCTCTTTCCAGCGAGGCTCTGTTACAGAGCACTCTGGCATCGCTTTTGGACATCTCGTGCGGAAATGGCATCCGCTCGGCGGATTCATCGGGCTGGGCACGTCGCCTTGAAGCACGATACGCTCGCGTTTCCGTTCGATTTCCGGGTCGGGAATGGGAATGGCGGACAAAAGCGCCTGCGTATACGGATGGAGCGGCTTTTCGTACAGCGTTTCACTCTCGGCCAGCTCGACCATTTTCCCCAGATACATAACCGCAACTCGGTCAGAAATGTATTTGACCATGGACAAGTCGTGAGCGATAAACATGTACGTCAGGCCCATTTTCTCTTGCAATTGCTCCAACAGGTTGACTACCTGAGCTTGTACGGAAACGTCCAGGGCGGAAATCGGCTCATCGCAGACAATAAATTTCGGTTCGACAGCGAGTGCTCGGGCAATCCCGATACGTTGCCGCTGTCCGCCGGAGAATTCATGCGGGAACCTGTTCATGTGCTCAGGGTTCAAGCTGACGAGTGAAAGCAGCTCCTGAATGCGTTCCTTGCGCTTTTCGCCGCTTGCCAGGCCGTGAATATCCAAGGCTTCCCCGATAATGTCACCAACCGTCATCCGCGGATTCAACGACGCGTATGGGTCCTGGAAGATCATTTGCATGTTGCGGCGCATCGCCTTCATTTCACTGGCGTTCAGGCCGACGATGCTCTTGCCTTCGAACAGGATGTCTCCACCTGTCGGCTCGTACAGACGAAGCATAGTACGCCCTGCCGTCGACTTGCCGCAACCGGACTCGCCTACGACTCCAAGCGTTTCGCCTCGTTTGATTTCAAACGAAATATCAT
>CAMIVR010000017.1 GCA_946402065.1 uncultured Brevibacillus sp.
ATACTTCCACGTGGCGCTGTCACTTGCGGAGTGTTCTCTTCTTGGCGATTCCCCTTGCCTCCACTGCAACAACGGTTGCTTTCCGAATATGCCAAAAAGGAAGACGCCCTGTCGAGGCGTCTCTTTACGCTGTCTATGCTATTTCACGATCGCTTTTCCGGTAATGGCATCAATCCAGAACGACTTTGTAGCGTCCGCTTCGCTGCTCATCGGTACGTAGGCGAGGATTGGCGTCTCCCGCAGATGCCCGGTCTGATCTTTGACCAGATAGGCAAGTTCGAGCGGAAGGTATTTCAAATATTCATCGACCGCTTCGTCGACCGGCACCGCTGCTGTTTTGTCAGGCAGACTCTCATCCTGGCCAGCTGCAGTCTCACCCAAGGCATCCCGTTCCCCATACATCAAGGCCGGAGAATTTCGGAAGTAATTCGCTTTGCCTGTCGACGGGTCGACGGTTACCGTATACGCATCATCGCCGTTGGGGCCCAGCAGCGGCACGCCGTCATGACTCTTGAAAAAGGCGAACTCCCAATCGCCCGATGATGTATATCCATTGCCCGGACCTGCTGCGATGACTTTGGCGAGCTGAACTTCATCGACATCCGTATCGATGTATTTTTGCAGGAAGCGGGTGGCTTCGGCCAATGCCGCTTGCTCGCTAATGCTTTCTTTTTTGTCCACGCGCGGATAGTTTAGCTGGACGACCTGACCGGTGCGGGCGTCCGTCGTGACCCAAGTCTCTTTGCCGGCAGGCGTTTTCCAGGCGTAGGTTTTCATATTTTGACGCTCGGTTCGCTCGCTGTAGGTCAGCTTGCTCAAATCGACGCCAAACTCAGCTTGCAGCAACTGGGCCGCCTCTGCCTTCGTTTTCACCACGACCGGATGCTTCGGCGGCGTCACCGGTATCGGGGTTGTCCGGTGGCTTCTGTCATAATCGATGCCGTTGCTGCCGAAACCGTACTCCATCTTTCCGCTCTTGGCGTCGATATACCAAACCGGTGACGGCGATCTGCCCATGGACCAACCTGAAACGGCCGGCGTGTACTCGAGCAAGGTGCGCGTTTCCAGTGCTTTATTTGTAGCCGGATCGCGCTTAACGACGTAGCCCTGCTGGTATTTCAGCTTCATATTGGCAGTCAGTACTTTTTTCGCCGTTTCCTTGGACACGGCATCCGTCAATGACGGGAATGCCGATTGATCCAGTGTCGCGACGTCGCGACCGAAGTACTTGATCTCCCCTGTTCCATCAACTGAGACGCGCAGCGTGTCGCCAATGACGGGAATATCATTGACGTATCGCTGGAAGGCGGTCGGCTCGTAGTACGTCATCCTCCGATAGTTGCGGCTGTCCTCGCCGATGATTTGCTCAATGAAGCGGGTGGCTTTTTCAATCGCTATCGCGTCAGGTGCCTTGCTCATCTTCCCTTCGCTGTCTCTGTCGGCACTGTAGCTGATGAGCTCGCTTTGCTCCCCGCTGACACTGATTGAAATACGCTTGGCTGGCTGGTTGGTATCGTCAGTCTGAAACAGCATGGAGTAGCCCTGACTATGCGGCGTTTTCGCCTCAAGCCGATACGCCGTCACCGCAGGAATCGCTTCACTGAGTGCCATCAGCGTCTTTTCCTCTCCCGCGTTCGTCCGCCCATAAGCGATGACTTGCCCGTCTGCATCCAGGCTGATGACAATACTGTCAAAGGGATTTGGCTCATTGCGCTGTTTGCCCTGAAACAGCACTTTTGTCAGATTTTCTGACTCGTTGAACAGATCCTGTTTGCCTGTAAAGATCGACTGCAGCTGATACGCGTTGCTCTCTTCCCCCAGAATCGCCTGTACAAATGCAGTTGCCTGTTCTTTCGCCGTTGATTCGGCGAGGTGCTTTTGCCCCCTCCGCTCATTGTAGCTGCGTTCATACGTTTGCAGCGCACCTGTCGCGGCGTCCAGCATCACGTGCACGTACCGATTGTCATCGGCAGTCAATCGCACATTCACCCGGTAGCCCTGGTTGTCTGTTGACTCAACCCGATAGTCCCTTAGCTCAGGGGCTGCCTGATACAATTTTTCCAGCCCAGCCTGTACCAGCTTGTCTACCGCTTCGCTCGACAATGGCTTTATCTCTGTTTTTGCGGTCGACGGCTGAGCCGGCTCCTGTTTGCCCAATGCGGCGGAAACGACTTCCTGGACAACACGGAACATCGGTTGATAACTGACCACGGCCACGACAGCGACTGCGGCAGCCGTCGAAAGAATGATCCGGTTGCGCGTTTTGCGCAGTTTTTCACCGGCAATGCGCGTGCGAATCTTTTGCTCCAGCTCTTTGGAAAAGCGGATTCCCTGCAAGTTTTTTCGATTGGCTTCGCGCACGGCCTCGCGAAACGCATTGTCTATGTCCATGATAAGCCCTCCTTGTCTGCCAGCTTTTTAAATTGTTTACGGGCTCTGTGCAGTTTGGTCCGCACAGCGTCCTCTGTTACGCCCAACACCTGGGCCGTTTCTTTGATCGTCAAATCCTCATAGTAAAAGAGTGTGAGCACTTGCCTGTGCTGAGGAGACATCGCCATCACGATTTCCGCGATCTCCGCCTTGTCTTGCCTGGCCATGACGATCGCTTCCAGATTGAGCGGTTCAGCCGTTTCCACAGGCTTTTCATCCTTTGCTCTGATAGTGGAAAAAATCTTGCGGAACGACCATGAGCGCAAATACTTCTTCGATTCATTGATGGCAATCCGGTACAGCCAGGTCTTGTAGCTGCTTTCTCCGCGAAATGAGTCGAGGTAGCGGTACGCGCTGATAAACACCTCTTGCGTAATGTCTTCGGCGATCGTTCGATCCTTGACGATAAGGTAAACGAGTTGAAGGATGTTATCGCCATACTCGCTCATCAAGCCTTCGAATACGGCATCCTTCGTCGGCTTCAGCGTCAATTCGATTTCGTCGGCATTTGCATTCACGTTTCGTTCACCCCCTTTGTGAAGTATACATGGATTTGATCCGGCTAAGCGGGTTTTGTGACAGGAGGAGAAGAAACTTTTTACAGCTGTGCCAATGGCCCTTCACTGACAATCGTCCCCGGATCACAATTTATATAAAAAAATACAGATTATTGCCGTTTTGTATAAAATTTTATATCATATTCATGAGGTGTTCCTATGAAAAGTAACGTTCGTGCGGAAGTAATGAAATATGCTCCCATTGCAGACGCCATTGCGCAAACGTTTGGCGAAAATTGCGAAGTTGTTCTCCACGATTTAACGACTCCGCAATCTTCCGTAATTTATACGGTAAATGGTCATGTAACGGGGAGAACGATCGGTCAATCCTTCAACCACATTATTACTCAGGTGCTTTTATCGAAAAAATTCCACAATGACGTTGTCGCCAACTACAAGAATCAGACGGAAGACCAAAGAACGATCAAGTCAACAACCGTTCTGCTGCGCGATGCGCAGGGCAAAGCCATCGGCGCCCTCTGCATCAATTACGATATAGAGCCGATTCAGCAATTTCAAAAATTGTTGGGTAGCCTGGCGAATGTGGAGGAAGAGACAGTCAAAGAGGAAGTCGAGCTGTTCGGGAATGTCCAGGAAATTGCCGATACGCTGATCCAGCAAATCATTGGACAGAGCAATGTCGAGAAAATGGACAGGGCAAAAAAGCTTGAAATCGTGGCGTTTATGGATGAAAAAGGAGTGTTTTTGATCAAGGGTGCTATCGACAAGGTAGCCGAAGCGCTTCAAGTATCAAAAGTAACCATTTACAGCTACCTTGACGAGATTCGCAGCGGAGAAGGAAAAGATACGTTATTGGATCGCTAAAGGGGGACGTACATGCCACATCGAACATTACGGCCCAACGATGAATATCCCTCCTGCGCAACAGTATGGATTGCCGCCTTACTGCAAGCTCAGGAGGGATTTTTTCATGGACGCCTGCCCGTACAGCGCCCTTCTCATGTTGTAGAACGAACTCACTGTCACATCACGTCATTCTTTTACCCAGATGTCGTTGAGCATTAGATTGCCTTGATCGAGCTTTACACCCACGATCCGTTTATTGACAAGGTCGTACTTTTTCTCCGAATAAAGCGGGATCATGTAGGCTTGATCGACCACGATCTTTTGAATTTCTTCGTAGATTTTTTGCCTTGCTCCCTTCTCCATCGTCGTGCGTCCTTTTTCCAAAAGAGCATCGAGCTGTTTATTGTTGACACGGGCGAAGTTAAAGCCGCCTATCTGACTGGAATGCAGCAGCAAGTAGAGGATATCGGGGTCGTGAGCTCCGTACTCCAGCTTGAACAGATCAAACTTGCCGTTTGTCGCCATATCGATGGCAGTGGCATGTTCCACGGTCTCAATCCGGATATCTGCCCCGATCTCCTTGAGCATATTCTGGATTAGGGAATTTCCCGGAGTGGCTTGCGATACCAGCAGAGTCAGCTGAAGCTTTTTCCCGTCCTTTTCCCTGACTCCTTGGGCAGTTTCCTGCCATCCGGCTGCATCCAGCAGTTTTTTCGCTTCGTCCAGATTGTATTTGTAGGCGTATTGTTCGATGGACGAATCGTAGCCGAAGATCGACGCTGGCAGCGGCCCATTTGCCGGTATTCCTTCTCCTTGAAGTTCCGCCTGGATGATCGCTTCTTTATTCATCGCCAGATTGAACGCCTTGCGGACATTGACATCTTTCAGAATGTCGTTCTCAGTGTTCTGGACCATAAAAGAAATCCCCGATTTCAAATAATCCAGCAGGATAAACTTGTCATGATTCTTGTACTTCTTCGCATCTTTTGGCGGGATTCCCCTGGCTATGTCAATCGAACCGCTCTCAACCGCAGCCATCTGCGCTTGCGGGTCCTTGATAAACCTGAAGACGAGCTTGTCCGGTCTTGCCGGCCCCTGATTTTCCAGAACGGGGACTGCCCAATGAAATGCTTCGTTTCGCACAAGCGTAATGGACTCACCTGTCTTCCAGCTTTCAAACTTCCACTGTCCGACTCCTACCGGGCTTCTGCCAAACTCTTTTCCCAACTTTCCGATCGCGTCAGTTGATAAGGGCTGCAAGGTATCCGGAGAGGACAAATAGTAAAGCAGGGTGGCAGACGGCTCTTTTAGCTCCAGAATCAGTGTCCTGTCGTCGGGAGCAGAAACGCTTTTGACGGCACTCAAATCGTTTCCCGCCGGCGAGGCAGCCATATCGGGCGCCAGTGCGCGATCAAAGGTTTCCTTGTATACTTTTGCTGTCAAGGGGGTCCCATCGTGAAAGGTTATTCCCGAACGGAGGATGAACTTCAAGGTTTTCCCATCTTCAGAAACGGTATACGATTCGGCCAGGTAAGGTTTTACCTCCCGTGTTTGCGGATCCTCATACAACAGGGAACCGCCCATCAGCGAACCGATAAATTGACCTTCCGATACAGATGATTTTTGCACATCCAAAGTATCGGGTTCCTTTTTCACGCCGATCGTTACTGTTCCGCCCTTTCTCGGTTCTGATTCGCTCGCTTTCTGTCCGGTCTCATTTCCATTCGGCGATGAAGCTGGCGAGGCGCTGCAGCCAATCACCAGGACCAGCAGCAAACAAATAATCATACTATATGCATATGCGACGCCCTTACTCTTCTGTGCAGTTCTAAACATATACATCCCCCCTTATCGGTTCAATCTACCATCGGCAGTTTTTCAGGTATACTTCTCAATCAAGGAAGCGAATAATTTCATGTTTGCATTACCGCCGCTGACCATCACGGCAACCTTTTTCCCCGCGAGCGAGGTCTTGTTAAAAACCATTGCAGCCAGGGCAGCCGCTCCTGACGGTTCCACGACGAGCTTTGCCCGCTCGGCAATGATCGCTACTGCTTTGGCGATCTCTTCTTCCGATACAAGAACCATTGCGTCGACGTACTTCTGCGTGTGTTCAAACGTGATTTCACCCGGTTTTTTGGCCATCAGCCCATCTGCGATCGTGTCTACCTTTTCGACCTCGACCGGTCTGCCAGCCTTGAGCGATTCATACATCGCCATCGCGCCCTCTGTGTTCACGCCAATCACTTGAGTGGCCGGGCTGAGCTGCTTGATCGCTGCAGCTATCCCTGCGATTAGTCCGCCCCCGCTAACGGGTACGATGACGGCATCAACGGAAGGCAGCTCTTCGATAATCTCCAGGCCGATCGTTCCTTGCCCGGCAATCGTGAACCTGTCGTCAAAGGGATGGACCATGGCCAATCCCTCTGTCTGGTTGAGTTCGCGCGCTTTTTCGTACATCGTGATCGACGTTGCTCCGCCGTCGACCACTCTGGCGCCGTATCCGACAATCGCGTTGCGTTTGCTCGGCACAGGATTCGTCGGCATGACCACCGTGGCCGGAACACCCAGCAGCTTGGCGGCATAGGCTGTCCCCGCACCGTGATTGCCTGCGGAAAATGCGACTACGCCGCGACGCTGCTCCTCTTTTGAGAGATTAAAAATTTTGTTGTACGCCCCGCGAATTTTAAAAGAGCCCGTCTTTTGCAAATTCTCGGGTTTTAGGTAAATTTCATTGCCTGCCATCGTGCTGAACGTCTTCGAATACTGCAGAGGGGTCGGCTGAATAATCGTGGTTAACGTACTCTGCGCTTGCTTGATTTCTTCCAACGTTACGTACATTTACGAATCACTCCCCGCCGGTTTTAATTGGACGATCATTTCAATTTCAATAGGAATGTTCATGGGAAGGACGGATGTCCCCAACGCAGATCGCGTGTGTTTCCCTCTGTCGCCGAAAATCTCGACCAATAGATCGGAAGCCCCGTTGATTACCTGTGGTTGGTTGAAAAAATCAAGCGTACTGTTCACCAGTCCAAGTACCTTGACAATCCGCTCAATCCGGTCCAGCTCACCTATGTGCCCCTTGATCATGCTGAGCAAGTTGAGCACGGTCACTCGGGAAGCCTCATACCCTTGCTCAAGAGTAACCTCTGCACCTAATCTCCCGGTAAATAGAGGCTTTCCGTTTACAAAACAACTCGCGCCCGACGTGTACAAAAGATCCCCAACCTGCAGACAAGTGACGTAATTCGCCATCGGCGGAGGCGTTGGCGGGAGGGCAAGCCCCAGCTCTGCCAATCTCTGCTCAATTGCTCCCATGTGCAACCCCTCCTTTCGCAAACACTTCCGCCAGAAACTGCCGTACTACTCGGTAGAACTTCTCCGGCTCTTCTCTTTGCGGGGAGTGTCCGCTATGTTCAAACACAACCAGACGACTGTTCGGCACTTCACGGGCGATTTCCTCCGATGCGGCCAGCGGCGTAATCCAATCGTGCCGGCCACACAGAATCAGCATCGGCACCTGAATGGTTTTCAGGCGATCGACGAGGTTAAATGCCGGGATATTTTTGGCATACACCCAGTTGTGGGTTTCGTGATGGACCTTGACGCCTTTCAGGCGTGCTTCCAGCATTTCCGGATCCGACGTGACGAAGTACAACGGCTGAATCGCCTTGTACATTTGCAGGAACTCTTCGTCACTGCGCGTCTGCCCGCCAAACAGCCGGTCCAGCATCTCCGCATCGACACCAGGCAAGCCGCTTTTCAATGCCCGCTCTTTGGCTGTGTTGTTGTAAGCATTGGACGCCGCTGTGTCGCGCAGTATGATCCCCGCCAGATTTTGCGGGTATTTCAAGGCGTATTCCAGCGCCAGAAAACCGCCGTACGAGCTTCCCGTGAGGACAATTTTGCCTAGTCCCAGCTGCTGACGGAGTTCTTCCGTGTCCGCGATAAACTGCTCATGGCTGTAAGGAGCTGCATCTTCCGAATCGCCATTCCCCCGCTGATCGTAGGAAACCACGCGGTAGCCTTCAGAAGCGAATACGCTGAATGCAGCCACATCGCCATGGCGTGACCCTAATCCGATTCCGCCGTGAAGCGTGACGATGGCCGGCCCTTCCCCCTGGTCCTCGACGTGCAGCTTGACGCCATTGACTGTCAAAACGTTTAACATGCCTGTCCCCTCCTGTTACTCAACTTTCGCCATTTGGCGGTAATGAAAGCCGATCCTGTCGATGCGGCCAGAGCTGTTGCGAAAAAAGTAGAGCGGTACATCGAGATGGTCGCGCGTAAAGACGAACTGATCCTTCCCGGTGGACCGGAGCGGAAAGGAGCGATTTTCAATCGTCGTCACCAGCTGTCCGTCACCTTCCTGTACGGATACCTTTTCTCCTTCGCCGGACCGGAATTCTCCGACGTATTCAGCAAAACAATCTGCTGTGAGCGGATACTCGCTGTAAGCGACAGGTGGAGCATCGACCGGTCGACCGGCGATTGCATTGAGCAAGCCGAGCATCAACTGTTTGGATGGACCACCCTTCAGATTGCTCAAGACCACCCCTGTGATCCCATGTTCGGGAATGGCGTAGACCCAGGCTGCGACCCCTTTTAAACCGCCGCCGTGCTCAATCAAGGTGCTGCCGTGGTAATCGGGGTTCACGAGCAAGCCATAGCCGTAATAGCTATCTTTGTAGATCGGAACGTGGGGCTTCACCATCTCCGCTACGCTCTCTTGCGAAAGGATCCGCGTGTTTCCAACCATGCCGCCCGTCCGAAAGATTTCCATGTACTTCAACATGTCCCGCACGGTCGATTTGAGAAACCCGGCGGCTCGCATCGCCGGTGCGTCCAACCAGACCGGGGCAGGTACGACTTCATTGACGCCGTTTTTTGCCAATCTGACATAAAGGGGGGCCACTTCTTTGCGCTGCTTTAGCTCCTCCGGCAAAAATACGCTGTCGTTCATTCCGGCTGGCTTCAGCAGGTGTTTTTTCATATATTCCTCGTACGTCTGTCCACTGACCCGTTGGATAATCGCTCCAAGCAGGGCGTACGCTTCATTCGAGTAGCTGAATTCCGTACCCGGTTCACCCAGGGCCGCAAAGTCCAGACCAGCGATTACATCCATCAGCTCTTCAAACGTATCGGCCGGCTTTTGCCGGCGAATCTCCTCGAGGTCTTGCTCAGACACGGAAGGATCTGCCGCCAGGCTGCGCTGCAGTGCATTGACCAATGTGCCCAGCGGCGGCAGCCCCGCAGTATGCGTCATAAAATGGTGGATGGTGATTTTTTCCGTCCACTCGTCGTTCGGTGTGCGAAACTCCGGCAAATAAGCGACGATTGGATCGTGGACAGATAGCTTGCCCGCCTCCTGCAGCTGCATAATGGCCACGCTCGTCATCGATTTGGTAATGGAGCCGATGCCAAACACGGTATCGATCGTGTTTTCCAGTTGACGCTCTGGATCGTAATAACCATGACTTTGCTCATAAAGCAGTTGACCGTCTCGGGATAAACCAAGCGAGACACCGGGAAGCTTGAATTCCTCGATCAATTTCTTCATATACTCCTCAAAAGCCGGGAAAGACGTTGCCTGATTCATTTCTAATCCCCCTTGTCAGCTATTCCGTTCATCGTCAACAACCGAACGGTCTGTCGGCAAAAATGCTGTATGGTCAAGCGGATAAATCGGTCTGGTCAGGCGTTTATACGCAAAGTGGGAAAATTGCAGTGTCGTTAATCCCGGGGAATCTACCGTGATGATCTGTACAGCGATCGGTTCAAATACAGCCCGGAAGTGCTGGCTCGATTTCAATGCGACGATTTTACAGGCAGTTACATCGATTCCGTGAAGCAAAAACATTTGCTCATCCAATACCTGCGCACTGACGGAACAGACGAGGATGTCCAGTCCGCCTGCTTGCAAGCGGACTGATTTGCCCAGATTGGCAGGCGTTCCCTGGCCCATCGGCGACTTGATGGTGTAACGCCCGTCGGTCAGGCATTTCACATAAGCGGTGAGTTCAATCGGCTCGCCATGCAGCCGGTCCACCTTTCCACCCAATTTCACGGTGATGGTCGCACCTACTCCGGCTTCATGGGCGATCTGCGCCACCTCGGGATCAAAGATGCAGCCTATACAGGCACTTGGCAAATCCGCTTCCAGCATTGCCCGCAGCAGATATGTACCGTCTCCCGGCGATCCCCCTCCCGGATTGTCGGACGTCTCGTTTATGACGATCGGCTGCCCGTCTGCGGCAAGCGCTTGCCGGATGCCTTCTGCCGGGGAAATCACATCCGGGGCAAAATCTTCCCGCCTGTTCCAGATATGCTGTGCCACGTCGTCAGCTGCCTGTTTGGCCAGCGCTTTGTCACCATCGGTTACAGCCACTACAGAGACGCCAACTTCGGGTACGTCCGTATAGGGAAATGCGTGAAAGAAAGCGCAATCAATTACTCCCGGGTGTTTTTCCCACTTCCAGCAAATCTCGTTGATGTCTTTTGCCGGCGACATGCTCGTCAATGAAGTGGCAATCATCAGCGGCAGCTTGGTCAGATGCATCGTTGGCTGCAGCTCGCCCTTTACCATCCGACTGGCGATATCGACGGCTTCCGCCCCACGGTCATAGCAATCTGTGTGCGGATACAAGTGAACACCGAGCAGCACATCCGCTTCCGCAACCATGCGCTCCGTCAGATTGGCGTGCAGGTCGAGCGTTGCGATGAGCGGCAGCTCGTAGCCAACCTGACTGCGGATGTATTGCAAAAAATCGCCCTCCATATCATCAATGCCCTCGACAACACCCGCGCCGTGAAGCGAGAGACAAAGCGCATCTACCTTTCCTGCTACACGCATCGCCGCATTCCATTCGCTCTTGATCGTTTCGTACGTCTCTCTCGCAACCGTGCCGGACGAGGTAGCCGTCGCGACAAAAACAGGCACCACCTCAATCCCCAACGCTTCGGCCCGATCGATCATCCCTCCCAAATAATCGCGCACACCTCGATGATTGGACAGAATTTCGTCGCCGCGCTCCCACCACCGCTGTTTGAACAGATCTACAGTTGTCTTGACGCTCGAGAAGGTGTTGGTCTCATGCCTCACTTCACCAATTGCGATTCTCATGACCGTTTTCCCCCTCCGTCTTATAGGTGAATGACATGAATAACAGCGCCGAATTACAGAAAAACAATCAATATTTCGACATTTTCATTATAATTTTTTATATATGTTTTTCAAGTGTATTTATAAAAAAATATTTACCTACGTATAATCGCATGTAAAAACCAATGAAAAAAATCAAAGCAGAATCTGCATGGAACAAGACTTTTCTCATAATAAATTATATGTACACAATATTTAGCTATATAAAATTGCTATTTTATATATTTTTTTATACGATGCTTATGGAATGTTCTACAGAATTTGTCCGATAAACAAGGAGGTCCGCATATGCCTAAGATAACGGTCATCAGCCATGAAATTGTCAAAGAACTCCTCCCTTTTGAGCAGGCATTCGCGATTGTCGAAGCAGCCTTCACCGAATTCCACCAGCGAAAAAGCCAGCTTTATCCTGCTGTTCGAGAAATGGTTCCCGACCATCACGGCATATTTGGCATCAAGTCGTCGTATTTGCTGGAAGATCGTTGTATCGGCTTGAAAGCCGGCGGGTTCTGGAGCAAAAATACAGAGAGACAAAAAATGAATCATCAATCGACCATGCTGCTGTTTGATGCCGAGACAGGCGAGCCTGTCTGCTTGCTTGATGCGAATTATGTAACGATTGCGCGAACGGCTGCCGCCGGTGCAGTCGCAGCCAAACACTTGGCGCGAAAGGACAGCAGCGTCATAAGCGTGATCGGCTCCGGCACTCAGGCCAGAGCACAGGTGGATGGATTGCTGCGCCTGTTCCCAATCAAGGAGGTCGTAGTTTACAGTCGAAACGCCGAATCAGCGAACGACTTCGTCCGCCAGTTGCTGGACAAAGGCATGTCGGCCCGTTATACGTGTTCGCCAGAAGAAGCCGTACGCACTGGGGATATCGTCGTAACCACTACCCCGTCCTTTTCACCGATCGTTCAAACGTCGTGGATAAAGGAAGGGACACATATCAATGCCGTCGGAAGCGATACAAAAGGAAAGCGTGAGCTGCTGATTAACCGGCCGCTGGATAAAGTGGTGTGTGACGTTTGGGAGCAGTGCTCCATTATGGGGGAAGTGCAGCACGGGTTTCCGCGAACCGAACTATATGCTGAACTCGGCCAGATCACCAGTGGAGACAAGGCCGGACGCGAGCATCCAAAAGAAACCACGCTGTTCGATGCAACGGGCCTGTCCATCCAGGATGTAAAAACAGCTTTCCATGTGTATAAACAGGCGAAGATCAACGGTCTCGGCCAGACCATTACGCTATAAGATCAGGGGGAAGGTTATCGCATGGATATTCGCTTTGTCTGTCATGACTGTGGTAAAAAGCACCACCCGCACACGTTATTGTGGCGCTGCCCATGTGGTGGTCTGCTCGATGTAGAGGAATATGCAATCAGCTTTCCACTGGATGAAATGAAAAAACGCCCAGCTACGATGTGGCGTTATCGAGAGGCTTTACCTTTTTCTGCCGACTCTGCCATGTGGGAACAGATCACTTTGGGCGAAGGATACACGCCGATCGTCCCGCTTGATTCCCGCTCTTCCAATATTTTGGCAAAAATCGAATACATGATGCCGACGTTGTCCTTCAAGGACAGGGGCGCTGCTGTTCTTGTGGCGAAAGCAAAAGAACTTGGCGTGACCCGACTCATTGCCGACAGCAGCGGAAATGCGGGGACTTCCATTTCCGCTTACGCCAGCCGGGCAGGTATCGCATGCGATATTTATGTACCGGAGAGCACGTCACCGAAAAAAATTCAGCAAATCGCAGCTCACGGCGCAACCGTTCACCCGATCCCCGGAAATCGCGAAGCCAGCGCTCATGCGGCAATTGACGACGTAGAGCGATCCCGTGGATTTTACGCAAGTCATGTGTACAATCCATTCTTTTACGAAGGGACAAAAACGTTTGCCTTCGAGCTTTACGAGCAGTTGAACGGAACCGTCCCGGATGTGCTCGTTTTACCGGCCGGAAACGGCTCTCTCCTATTAGGCGCTTATTACGGGTTCCGGCAGCTGCTCCGCTGCGGCATGATCGAACAGCTCCCGCGCATGATCGCTGTGCAGGCAGAGGGCTGCGCGCCGCTTGCCCGCGCTTTTCGCGCAGGAAAACGAGCAGCCGAACCGGTTGCCAATACGGGGACAGCAGCCGAAGGGATTGCCGTTGCCGCACCCGCCCGCCATCGCCAAATCCTCGACGCTATCCAGGCAACAGGGGGGCTTGTCATTACCGCGCCGGAACAAAAGATAGAAGCGGCAAGACGCGAACTTGCCGCCAGAGGGTTTTACGTTGAACCCACTACTGCCGCGACATATGCCGGATTCCTGGAATACCTTGCTCGCGGCCACAATGCAGGAGATGAGCTGCTGGACCTTTGCCGGCATGGAAGCGTACTCATTCCGTTATGCGGGGCAGGAATTAAAGCAAACTAAACTGCTCCCTTTTCGAGCAGCTTCTCCATGGGCTCGACAAAAAGCGGGCGGATGTGCTCGACGTTTTCCAGGCCGAGCACCTGATCAAAAAACTGGCTCGCCCGGGCGAAATCGTGAAGCGATCGTCACGTTCGCCGACCCTGTACGAAAAAAAAAGACAAACTCAATTTACATGCAATGAGGAAACCAGTCTAAAACGGGATGGCGCAGGCTGTCATATAGTAAAGCATGGTCATAGGAAGGAGGTATTCTTATGGGATGTGAAGGATTCTTCGGGGATATGTTCATTCTGGCGCTGGTTCTGTTCATCCTGCTGGTAATCGTAGGTACATCGATGGAAAACTAATCCAGCAAAAGAAAAACCGGGCGAGGGAACTCACGTTCTTCTTCGCCTGGTTTTTTGTCTCTCTTCCTCCTGCTTCCCGAAGTGCTCTAGCAAAATATTTTCCTCCATGCCGTTTTCCACGAGAAACGAAGCGTACTGGATCGGCGTACGGATGCTTGCTTCCTTTGTATAGATGCCAAACACTTCTTTAAACGGAATTTTTCCCGGCTTGATGTTGATCTCGATAATGTAGATGCCGCCGGCCTGATCGATGGCCAGATCCAAGCCCAGCTCCGCCTGACGATTTTGATACGCCATTTCGATGTGAGGCGGAATGGCCATGGACAAGCTCTTCAGCTTCTCGTAAATCATCCTCGTCTGCCGCTTGCCAAATTGCGTTCGCAAATAGGGCACAACCGCAAACGGCTTCCCGCCGTCCATTAGATTGGACGTCACTTTGCCCTCCGCCCCCTGGCGCACAGCCATGCCAGTGAGGACCCATTCCCCATGCCCGTCTTTTTGCATGAGCGAACGGATGTCATACGTAATCCCGACTTTGTTCTTGATGTTAATCCATTTTTGACCGATGTAGCGGCCGTGCTGCAAAAGCTTATTTACCCGGTGCTCCACTTCATCCGGCGTAGCCAGCTCTTCCTTATTGAGGTCCTCTTCCCAGAGGAAGCCGGCAGGGTTCGCCGAAAGCTTGACAATGCCTTTCCCTTCCTTGCCATTGATCGGCTTGATCACGATCGTTTGATACTCCTCGAGCATGGCCAGTGCTTTCTTGCCGCTCTCAATCAGTTTCGTCGGGATGAGATGAGGGTGCAGTTCCGGTATGGTGAGCAGCCGCTGATGAATTTTCCATTTCGTTCCCAAACCGTAATTGACGAATGGCAGGGATGACAATTTTTTTAATTTCCGCACCTTGGAAACGGTCTTCTGTGCTGCGTAATAGCCGATGTCATACGTGATGGTCGGATAGCCGACCGTGACTTTCGTCCATTCCCCATCTTCATATGTGTACCCTTTGATCATTTTCTTTTCAATCCTGACGTCTTCAGGCCGGAAAACAAGCACGCGGTCAAAGCCCTCTTCACTGGAAACACGATGATAGGGCAGAAAGGAATTCGGATCCTTTATCCGATTGGTCATTACTCCCAAGACGTGTTCCACGTTCCTCCCCCTCCTCCCAGATTGTGCGATACATTATTGTATTCAGCAGGAGCGGAATGGGGCGCCTGTTTCTTGGAGCCTGACTTGTCACCGGTTATTTTTCATTTAAAATATAGCGGATCGTCCGCTTTGTGATCTTCAGCTTGTCGCTCAGTTTTTCTCTGTTGTTTTTGGTCTCCTGCAAGCCTTTGGCGATGATATTGCGAACGACTTCCGTTTCCAATTGCTTCATCCGCGTGAGCACGTACTCAAAATCAAACTCGTCGACGGAGGGAATCTGCTCCGTCACGCTTTGCACAAACTGCGCCGCCTCCCGTTCAATCACTTGATGGAACAAGGGTACAGCCTGCTGCAGGGACGGCTGCGCCAGCGCTTTGCTGACAAGTTGGGTCGGAAGATGTTCGGCTTTGATTACTTTGCACTCGTAAATCGCATACGTCTGGTTTAGCACATTGAGCAATTGGCGGATATTGCCCGGCCAATCGTAATGTTTCAGCAGTTCCATCGCATCCGGGTCAACCCGGCACAGCCCCGGGTACTTTTTTTCCATGTAGTACTCGACGATTGCGGGAATATCGTTGGGCCGCTCCCGCAAGGAGGGCAAGATCAGCTTTACCCCCTCGAGCCGGTACAGCAAATCGGCGCGGAACCGCTCGTTATGCACTTCCTGCTCCAGCTTCCGATTCGTCGCCGAAATGAAGCGGATGTTGCTCTTGCACGTTTGTTCGCCGCCCACCCGCATGTATTCTCCGGTCTCCATTACGCGCAGAAGCTTGACTTGAATCGGCGGCGGAGCCTCGCCGACTTCATCGAGAAACAGGGTACCGTTGTTGGCCAGCTCAAAAAACCCTCTTCGCTCTTTGAACGCGCCGGTAAAGGCTCCTTTTTCGTGTCCGAACAGCTCGCTTTCCAACAGCGCCTCAGGGATCGCCCCGCAGTTCACGCCGACAAACGGATACTGGCTGCGGGTGCTGGCACCGTGGACAAACCGCGCCATCAGCTCTTTGCCGGTCCCCGTCTCGCCTTCGATCAGCAAATTGATCGCCTTTTTCGCCAGCTTGCTGGCAACCGCCATCACTTTGGTCATCGGGCTGTCCGGTGCGTAAATAATGCCGTAATGAGCCGCTTCCAGCGACAGGTCCCGCTCCTGCTGGTCCGGCTTGTCCCAAATCGAAAAAATGACCTTTTCCAAATGGTCGAGATCGTCAAACGGCTTCTCCAGATAGTCCCGCGCTCCCCACTGGATCGCGGTCACGGCCGACTTGATCGTGCTGTAGCCGGTCATGATCATGACCTCGCAGGCGGGGAAATCGGCCTTGATCAGTTGGAGCAGGTCGAGCCCATTGGCATCCGGCAGCTTCAGATCAATCAGGGCCAGGTCAAAGGCAAACTGATTCGTCTCAATGAGATGCCTGACTTCTTTTCCGCAGCTTGCCGTCGTCACGCTGCAGCCTTTGGCGCGGAGAAAATACGTAAAAAACGACGTCACTTCTACTTCATCTTCAACGACCAGTACCTGTTTTCTGTTCATCCGATTCCCTCCTCTTCAGCTAAAATAGGCAAAAGGAGCGTAAACATGCTATACGATCCAGCCTCGCTTTCCACCAGCAGCTTCCCGCCGTGGGACTCAGCAATCCCCAAGCTGACGGACAAGCCCAGGCCAGTCCCTTTGGTTGCCTCCTTGGTTGTAAAGAACGGCTGAAAAATCTGGTCCAGGTGCTCCGTTTCGATTCCAGTCCCGTAATCGGTCACACTCAGGGCAATATACGGCCCTTCCGGCTCGTCTCTTCGGCTCGTCTCGATCGTCACCCGCCGCTCTGCCAGCTCCTGCATGGCATCTCTGGCATTGAGCAGCAAATTGATGATAATCTGTTCGATCTGATGCCGACTCCCGCCGAATATCAGCGGTTCTTCGGCCAAAACGGTTTCCAGATGCACACCCGATACGGTCAGTTGATAGCCGATGAGGCCCAGCGCAGCTTCGACCACGTCATTAATATGCAGACGCTCAAACTGGTATTCTTCCTGCCGGGAGTAGATAAGCAGATTCTGAATGATTTTTTTGCAGCGGGAGCCGCATTGGTAGATGTCCCGCATCAGCTGCTGATAATCGTCCAGCTTGCTCTCCCGCAGCAATAACTGAATATTGCCGAGGATGGCTGTCAGCGGACTGTTCAGTTCGTGTGCCACCCCGGCCGCCATTTCGCCGATCGCCGCCATTTTCGCCGACTGGACGAGTTGAGCTTCGATTTTTACTTTTTTGCTTACATCTTTAAACAGCAAAATGTTTTCCACTGCAACCCCGACGTGCTCGGCGATCTGGGCAAAAAGCTGCTGCTGATCATCCTCTGCCGCTACACAGTCGACCAACGTGAGAAAGCCAAAGGTTTGGTTGCGGTGGTTGCGCAGCAGCACCGTCGTAAAGGCACTGTCAGGAAAATCTGCCGTCAGCAACTGGTTCAACTCACTGACGGAAAGCATCTGCTCACGTCGAATCGCTCGATTGACACCTCTGCACGTCCATTCTCGCCCGGACAAGTGAGCGATGTACGACGACAGTCCGTTTTCTTCAGCAACCGTGAGAATAAATTGCGAGAAGGCGAACAGGTGCGCCAACTGAGTTGCAATGGAGACGCTTACATCGAGCCAATTGGAGCTGACCTGCAATTTGGTTAGCTGATTAATGACTTCAAGCTGCTTGTTCTTACGCTTCATCTCGTCCACGACGTAATTCAGCTCTTTATAGTAGCTTTGTCGCGACGACTGGATACCTGTCAGCTTTTCTAAGATCTCTTGTTTTCCGTGCATAAAGCCTCCTTACAGTACCTGTTCAAAAAGGAGGACAAACATAGCCGTCATCGGCTAAAGACGCCCCGTCCCGGGGCAACGCCGATACTAGAACATCCTGTTCGTCGGTGTTCAAGGCGCGGCAGCCCCGAGGTCGACTACTAACGCTGACGTCCTGTCAGCAACGTCGACACTTGTACGTCGTGTTCGGCGCAACGCGGAAATTCGACAGCTATGTTTCCCGGACTTTTTGAACTTCCTCTTACAGTGCTCGGTAAAACAGCGCCTTGACATCCTTTACCGTCATATCGCGCGGGTTGGTCGCCATGCAGACATCCAGTACGGCATTTTGACTTAACTGGTCGATATGCTCCTCTTTCAGTCCCAGTCCGGACAGCGATTCGGGAATATCCAAGTCCCTGGCCAGCTCCTTGACGGCTTTCAGCGTGCGTCTGGAAGCATCGTGCAAGCTCAAGCCCGAGATATTTTCACCTAGCGCCTCGGCGATGTTTTTATATTTTTCCGGTGCGGCGATATAGTTGAACTCCAGTACATACGGCAATAAAATCGCATTGACCTCGCCATGCGGAATATCCAGCAAGCCGCCCAACTGATGGGACATCGCGTGGACAGCGCCAAGAATCGCATTGGAGAAGGCGATTCCTGCCTGCAGGCTGGCCATCGCCATCGCCTGCTTGGCTTCCGGATTGTATTGACTGGCAACCGACGGGCGCAAATTCTCCGAGATGAGCCGCATCGCCTGCAGCGAAAGCACTTGCGTGAGCGGATTGGCGGCGAGGGAAATATACGACTCAATCGCATGGCTGAGCGCATCGATTCCCGTATTGGCGGTCAGCCTGCTATCCTTGGTCATCAATGTCTGCGGATCGATAATGGCGATATCCGGGATGAGTGACTTGGAGATGATCGTCATCTTCACTTTTCGCTCTGTATCGGCGATAATCGAAAATTGCGAAACTTCCGATCCGGAGCCGGCCGTCGTCGGAATCATCACCATCGGGGGCAAAGGGCGGGTGATCTTGTCGACACCTTCGTATTGCAGGATGCTGCCTTCATTCGTCCCCAACAGAGCGATTGCCTTGGCTGCATCAATCACGCTGCCGCCCCCTACTCCGACGATGGCATTGCATTCATTGGCCCGATAAGCCTCCACACCGGCGTGGATTTCGTAATCCTTGGGATTGGGAGTCACGCTTGTCCATAAGTGATAGGTCAATCTCCCCTCCTGCAAATAGTGGATGACTTTTTCAACCCAGCCAGCCTGGACCACCCCCGGATCACTCACCAGAAAGACACGCGTCGCCCCCAATCTGTTCAAGCTTTCGCCTATCTGGCTGATTGCCTGATCGCCAAAAATAATTTCCGGTGTCATGAATTTGGAAATCTGCATCCCATCACTCCCTTTCTCTCTATTCTAATCTCTGTAAGCCTTTTCAAAAAGGACAAAAAATTGACTGCCCAGCCGTTTTTTTGTCCCCGCGGCCGAAAAATCGGCCCAAACCGAACGTAAATTAGCGAAAATTACGACTCTTCCTCTTGGCACGGCTTTTGCAATTTATCCCTGCGAAACGAAAAATTGCCATTGGAATGGAGGAGTATCAATGAAAGCAGCAGTCATCAACGGTTTTCATGAGAAATTGCAGATTCAGGAGTTACCGATACCTGAACTGGAGCATGGCGAAATTCTTGTCAAAATTAAAGCGTGTGGCGTCTGCCATACAGACCTTCATGCGGCGCACGGCGATTGGCCAGTCAAACCCAAGCTGCCGCTCATCCCCGGACATGAAGGCGTCGGCGTCGTCGAAAAAGTCGGCCCTGGCGTCACATCGATCAAGGTCGGCGATCGCGTCGGGATTCCGTGGCTCTACTCCGCTTGCGGCGAGTGCGACTACTGCCTGACAGGCTGGGAAACGCTGTGCAAAAGCCAACTGAATGCCGGTTATTCTGTCGATGGCGGCTATGCCGAATACTGCAAGGCACCTGCTGCTTACGTGGCAAAAATTCCTGACAACCTCAGCTTTGAAGAAGTCGCTCCGATTTTCTGCGCCGGTGTTACGACGTATAAAGCACTGAAAGTCGCGAATGTGAAGCCAGGTGAGTGGGTAGCGATTTACGGTATCGGCGGACTCGGCCACATCGCCCTGCAATACGCCAAAGCGATGGGCTACAACGTCGTCGCCGTCGACATTCAGGATGACAAGCTGGAGCTGGCCAAAGAACTGGGTGCAGACCTGACCATCAACGGTCGTGATGTCGATCCGGTCGCTGCCATTGAAGAAAAAATCGGCGGCGCACACGGAGCAGTCAGCGTCGCCGTCACGAAAAAAGCGTTCGAACAGGCGTACCGCTCCGTCAGACGCGGTGGTTCGCTCGTCGTCGTCGGCCTGCCAAACGATGAACTGCCTATCCCGATTTTTGATACCGTTCTCAACGGCGTCTCCGTCAGAGGGTCTATCGTGGGTACACGCAAAGATTTGATCGAAGCGCTCGACTTCGCAGCCCGCGGCAAAGTAAAAGCCATTATCGAAACGCAGCCGCTGGAAAAAATCAACGAAGTCTTCGACCGGATGCAAAAAGGCCAAATCAACGGCCGCGTCGTGCTGACAATCGATTAATCAACCGTTTTCCCACAGCGGTTTTGTAAGCGATCCCAACAACGTCCAAAAACTGCCCGGTGCAATGGACCGGGCAGTTTTTTATTTCAAGCCTCATGCCTGCCTTCAGTGAACAACGGCCTTGCCCGTTGTTCACGTCCTCCTGCAGCAAGCTATTTATACACGTATGCACTAGATGTCGCTCCATCCCAACCGGTCTTGTAGCCGAGCTGTTCATTCACGAACTTGAGCGGGATCATCGGCATGCCATTTTTCAGTTCGACTTTCGCAGGCATCGTGAACTGCTGACTGCCGACTGTGGCGATATTGGAGCCTACGGTAAACTTGAGCAGTGTAGATGCGGAAACAATGGACACCATTTCGTTGTTCCAGGTCGTAGTCAGAGCCAATGCTTCTTTGAAAAATTGCGCCGGCACGATGGTCGTCGAGTTCGCCCCCAAATACGGTGCTGCCGTCAACGGATAGCTTTTTCCTTGCAATGTAAAGGAAGCCACATTTATCTTCACCAAAGCAGCATTGGCCGGAATGGCCGTGCTGGTCTGCGGCGTCGGCGTTGGCGCAGGAGTCGTGGCCGGAACGACCGCTCCCCCTACCCCGACAAGTCGGCTAAACAGCGGAGCCTGCTCCCTGGATGTGTATACGCTAATGCTGTATGTGCTTTTCGTACCTGGGTTGACGATGTTCGCCGTCGGTTTGATCGAAATACTGATCGGCGCATTCGTGACCAAGTTTGTCGCCGGATAAACCAGCACATTTTGCCCGCGAACGGACACATAGCTGGCCGGAACGGAATTTACCGTGATCGAGCTCGGCTGAATGAAGGCAGGGATCTTATAGCCGACAGGAAACACGATTTCGATAAAATCGTTGTCCTTATTGATCGGTTGACCCATCGCTTTAATCCCGACCGTTACGCCAGTCGCCGCATTCAATGCCGTATTGGTCAGCGTGACGGTGGCAGCGCTGTTATTCGCCGTCGCGGGAGTCGGCGTCGGTGTTGTCGCAGAAGTCCCGCGGGAAATCGTGAACTTGTCTGACGTAATGGTCTTGCCGTCTACCGTTGCCTTCAGTGTGTAGTCTCCCTCCGTAATCGGATTCGTGACAAACGATAGATTGGAGATGACTACCTTGACATCGCTGGATGAGCTAAAGTCGCTTGGCGTCGTCAAATAAATCGAATTGCCCGAGGCAACTGCCCGTTTCGCCGTGTCTCCGTTAATCGTAAATTCCGAGGGTGACAACACGAGCGGAACGGACGCGTTCGAAGGGAAATCGATTCGGATATCGGAATCGCTGGTCAGCTTCTTGCTGCCGAAATCCCCCTGGATTGTAAAGGTCGGACGCGCGCCAGGCGTCGAATCGGAAAGCGCCACGGAAAGATTCGAAGAACCTGAGCTCGAACCGCCGATATCAAACTTCTTCGATTCATAGGTCTTGCTGCTGATCTTGACCTTGATCACGTAATTGCTGTCGGCGGACGGGTTGGTAATGCCCGCACCGGAAAGGAACGTGATTTGCAAGGTGTCGTCGCCGTCTGCACCGCTGGGAATTTTCAAGTCGACGGACTTCCCGCTAATATCGATATCGCTTACGGAATAGCCGTTGATCTCTACATTGCTCGTTTTGATGGAAGACGGGACCATGTCGCTGTCGGGAAACGTCACGGTGACCCAGCTTCCTTTGCTTAGCTTTTTACTGCCAAGATCAATTTTCCCCAGTTTGTATGACGTTTCCTCGCCTGACTGGTCGCTGCCCACGCTTACACTGAACGCGTTGGTGCTTGAACTGCTGCTACTGCTTTTGTCATCGACAATTTCAATCGTTCCGTAATCGGAATCACTGTCCCCGCTCGTCTCGACATCAACATCGTAATCGCCAGAATCGGACGGGTTGGTAATCCGATTTTTAATGACGACCTCGATTTCATCATCAGCGTCGTAGTCATCATCTACCGTAATCGTGATGGAATTTTTACTGGAGTTGTACTTGACTTTCCGCGGCTCGTAGCCATTCACTTCCACGTCGCTTGTATCAATGCCGGAGCTGATGTCAAAATCACTGTCAAACGTCAGCGTGATCGTATCTCCCGCATTGAGATCGTCGTCGAGCGTAAACGTTATCGTATAGTCGCTGTCGTCACCTGCCACGTCTGAATCGTCGGCGTCAACATACACGTTGGAAACGGCATATGCGGACGGAATCGAGAAAAATGGAACAGAAACCAGTGATGTTGCCAATGCCAATGGTACGATTTTTTTGCTTTTTTTCATAGTAACCTCCTAGAAGCAGAATGAATCGCTATATAGTGTCTGGTAAGGATGCTGACTTTTACCTCCGCTTCTGAACGAAAAACCAATATTCCCACTTCAAAGTCTGCTGCGACAAGCTCTTTCCTGTATATCGCCGTAATGCGTTTTTTGATACAAAAGCGGAAAATATATAGCGATGTGTGTAACACGTACACAGCCATTGTAGTTGGCAATTATTAGATTGAGTTTTGAGAACGGATTGAAAATATTGGAAGTTTTTTTGCCGCCGCCAAATAAACAGCTCCCCTCACGCAAAATCCACGTCGGGGAGCTGTTTCAATAAAATACACTTTTACGAAGGTTTCTCGAATCTTTACGCGCATTTTGTGCTATAATGGAATCAGACTTAAAGAAAGGATCAGGATACCAATGTGTCCCCACAGGACAATCTGGAAACGTTATGATCTCTCATACGTGTAGCGTCGTAGTTAGTGGAACGCACCTTGTGTTACACGACTAACTACGATAGGGAGACGTATTCAAATGGAAACCAATGATCCCAATAGGCCTTATATCGTAGTTAGTCGGAGGCACCAACCAAAACTAATTACGATTCGAGGAATCCTATATGAGGAGAAAACAAACGCAAGTTCAGCAGTTGATCGTCATGTTGCTCGGTACTTTTTTACTCGCCTTCAGTTATTACCACATTAACTTCCAAAACAATTTGTCAGAAGGCGGATTCATGGGGCTGGCCCTACTCGGGAAATACGCTTTTAACCTGTCCCCGTCCGTAACCATTTTGCTGCTTGATATTCCCGTCTTTTTCATCGCCTTGTTCGTCAAGGGCCGCAGATTTTTGTACAACGCGATTTTGGCGTCCACTGCCTTCTCCGTCTTTTACGAGCTCTGTGAGCGATTTTCGCCAATCGTCCTTGACCTTAGCCACCACATGTTGGCTGCCGCAATCCTCTCTGGCCTGGCAACCGGATTTAGTGCAGGGATTGTGCTTCGCTTCGGTGGAGCTACCGGCGGTGAAGACATCTTGAGCCTGTTCATCAGCAAACATACGGGCTTGTCGGTTGGGTCTATCTTTATCCTGATAGACGCGACTGTGCTGTTGATTTCACTGTTCTTTTTGCCGTTTGCCGAAGTCATGTATACGCTGCTCGCCGTTGGTATCGCAGGCAAAGTCATTACATGGACATTCGAGTACGGTAAAGACAGCAACAAGGATGTGCCTGCAGCTGTACACGTTGCATAAATGATACAGACATGACGAAAAGCCATTGGCCCTGTAAAGGTTCCAATGGCTTTTGGCATATCATCCGGTTATTTTTCTTTGCGCATGATGTCGTACGGTTGGACGGGCACGGCTACCCGTAGGTTCACTTTTTGCATGGCGTGGCGAGCCTCTTCCAGCGGGTTGCCCTGTTCATCCCAGATCGCTTCGATCCGCTGGGTAAATTTCTCCCGGGTCGGGCTGATGAATTCTACTTCCTGCCCGACGCGAAAGTGATTGCGCTGCTCGATCAGGGCCATTTTCGTGGCCGGGTCATAGGCCAGCACCAGGCCGGCGAAATCGTAGCTGGCCATCTTCGGCGGCAAGCCGAATATTTGGTCATCGGCGGTCGGATTGTGCAGGTAAAAGCCGGTCGTCAGCGGGCGGTTGGCTGCCTTGAGGATTTCTTCCTTCCATTCGGGGCGAAACTGAAACCCTTCAGGATCGGCACAGTAGGCGTCAATGACGCGGCGATAGGCATTGACGACTGTCGCGACGTAGTGAATGCTTTTCATTCGCCCTTCGATTTTCAGGCTATCCACTCCTGCGTCGATCAGCTCCGGAATGTGTTCGATCATGCACAAGTCCTTGGAACTCATCGTAAAAGCTTCATCGCCTTCTGCAAAGAGCGGCTGCTCCCCGTCTTCCTGCTCCGCAAACAGGTCGTACTTCCAGCGGCAGGATTGTGCGCAGCCGCCACGGTTGGCATCGCGGTTGGTCATGTGGTTGGACAAGACACAGCGCCCGGAGTAGGAAATGCACATCGCCCCGTGAATAAACGCTTCGATTTCGGCAGTGACATGCTGTTTGATCTGGCGGATTTCCTCCATGGATACCTCGCGGGCCAAAACCACGCGCGGCACGCCTTCTTCTGCCCAGAACTGCACGGTCTGCCAGTTCGTCGCCGAGGCTTGCGTACTCAAATGGATTTCCAGCTGTGGGGCTGCCTGTTTGCACACCTCGACGACAGCCGGGTCAGCGACAATCACGGCATCAATGCCGATCTCGTACAGTTCGCGGAAATACTCGGCCATTCCGGCAAAGTCTTCGTTATGGGCGATGATGTTGGCCGCGACGTACAGCTTGGCTCCCCGGGCATGGGCAAACGCCGCTCCTTCGCGCATATCGTCGTAGGTGAAATTGCCCGCCTTGGAGCGCAGTCCGAATTGCTGCCCGCCGATATAGACTGCATCAGCGCCGTACAGCACGGCGAATTTCAGTTTTTCCAGGTTTCCCGCCGGGGCGAGCAGCTCCGGTTTTTTGATCCCTCGCTTGCTGCCGGCGACCGTCGATGTGATGATGTCCGTCGTCATCTGTTCCACCTCTTTAATAAATTTGCGCCTTGTAGTAAAAACCGGTGCCGAGCGGCCGATTTTGCGGCTGGATTTTCCGGATGGCTTCGATTCCAGGCACTGTCCCCCGATCAGCCGGGGATTTCATCAGCTCGTCGATCGCCTGACGGTAAATCGCCACGATGAGACTGTTGTATGCAGGTGTTTTGGAGTGCCCCTCGATGAAAAAGGAATCTGCGCCTGTCTGCAGACATTCCTCAAGATGCTCCAGCATGCAGATGTCTTCGCTGCTCATAATGTGCGTGCCGTGGACGTCTTCAAAGATCGGGTACTGTTGTTCGCTGCGGGTATGTTCTTTGAGGAACAAAGACCTCGCTTCCAGCGGGACAGGCTCGTTCCCCTGATAGCTGGCGTAGTTCGTGACAACTTCCCGCTTGGAGTGAAAAATACAGGTGAGTCCGTGAATTTGCATCTGTATCTCAATATCGCTGTGCCGCTTGATTTCGGCGATTTCCGCCAGGGACAGCTCCCGGGCCAGCACGGCTCGCTTCGCCCCTTTTTTCGCCCAGTACTGCACCGTCCGATAATTGGTCGAGGTCGTTTCCGTATTCCAGTGCAGCTTCATTGCAGGCGCGACCTGGCGGGCTGCCATCAGCACGGCGGGGTCACCGAATACGATGGCATCTACGCCGATCCGATGCAGTTCGCTAATGTACGCCGGTACGTGCCGGGCTGCATCGTGATGGAGAAGGGCATTGACCAAGACATACACTTTTTTGCCCTGCGGGTGGGCAATGTCCACTGCGGATTGGATCATCGACAGGTCAAAGTCTCCGTGCGCTCTGAGGGCATATGCTTGACTGCCGATCACTACGGCATCCGCACCTGCCTGGCAGACCAAGCCCACCTCTTCAACCGAGCCGGCTGAAGCGAGTAACTCCGGTGTCATTTTTTCCATAAGCCATTTCCTTTCACGCATTTCAAATGAATGGTACGAATCGCATCATTTCATTATAGTCAAGCGGCTGAACATGAAAAATCGGGGAATTCCCTGATCATTCCTCAGGAATTCCCCGATGTCTTTTATAGCTCGTTAGCTGGGTTCATCCGGTGCAGGGCAAATGATCGGCAGATGTACGGAAAACGTACTGCCCTTCCCTGGCTCGCTTCTTACCTCGATCCTGCCTTCATGTGCTTCCGCTATCCACTTGGCGATCGCCAGGCCAAGGCCGACATTGCCCTGCAGGCGGGAGCGCGACGGATCCACGCGGGTAAAGCGCTCAAAAATATCTGACTGCCGTTCTTTCGGGATGCCTATGCCTGTATCGATTACCTGCAACAGCAGGGTTGAGCCTTTTCGCTCCGCAATGACCGTTATGCTGCCCCCGTTCGGCGTATACTGGACAGCATTGTCGAGCAGGATGACCAACAGCTGCCGCAGTCTCTCGGCATCCGCTCTGACCCACTGGTCAGGATCCGCTTGCAGGCTGAGCTGCAAGTCCTTTGCGACAGCGATTGTCTGGAACGTGCGCAGCACCTGTCCCAATTCTTGCGCAACGGCAAACACGCTGTAGTGCAGCAGATCATCTACCCCATCGGCACGGGCCAATGTTAGCAGGTTGCCGACCAGTCCTGCCATTCGCTTCACCTCGTCCTTCATATCAGCCAGCACTTGTTTGCTGAAGGGAGACAGCTGTTCCTCGCTCTCCGCTTCGATCACTTCGATGGAAGACTGCATGACGGACAATGGCGTGCGCAATTCATGCGACGCGTCGGCGGTAAATTGCTGTTGTCTGGCAAACGACTGCATGATCGGCTTCATGGCCCGCTTTGCCATGGCGTAACCGAGTATAATCGAGACGAGCAAAAAGATCAGGGAAATCGCAATCAGCGTGGTCATTACTTGCCGGAGCAAATTTTTTTGCAGGGTGATATCGGCTCCGGCGTAGACGCTCCCCAAGTAGGTGTCGCCTCGATACACCGGTCGGGCAGCCAGAATCAGCTCGAACGGATGATCGTCCAGCTTGTAGCTCTGGAAGCGGATCTCCTCGCCATGCGGAATCCAGCCGCTTATGTCGTGCAGAATCAGCTCGTCCAGCTGCGAATCCTCTGCATTTCCTTCCACCCAGTTGCCTTGGCTGTCCAGTACGTAATAGAAGGGCTGCAGTTGAGGCTTCATCAGCCTGTTCTCTTTCTCTTTCTCCTTCTCTTTCTCTTTGTGCTCTTTCCCTGTATGCTCCCGCTTCTTCCTGGCTTCTTTCCTCCAATCGCTTTGCGGTCGAGACTCCTCGCTTAATCGCAACAGCTTTTGCCCGTGTTCTTTCGTCTCGGCATCCACCAACAGCCTGATCTCTTTTTCATAGTCGCGATAGACGATCGACGAGAGGAGAAAGTAGTTAGCCGTATCAAGCGCTACGAGAAAAATAATAAACATCATGGCAAACAGAAAGGTCAGCTTTTTACTTGTTTGAGCAAACATTTGACACCTCAAGCCGATAGCCTAATCCTCTGACGTTTTGAATTTTCATCGACAGGTGATCACTCGCCAGTTTTTTGCGCAGCTGCTTGATCAAGGCATCGAGCGAATTGCTTGTGACCTGGGTATCATATCCCCAAATCCGATCGAGCAAGAGCTCTCGCGTCAGCACTTTTCCCTGATTGCGCATCAGCAGCTCCATGAGCTGAAATTCACGGATGGTCAAGGGGATGCTCACTTGCCCGCAAGAGAGGACATGTTCCGTCAGGTTTAGCTGATAAGGCGGCACATCGAGAAATTGATCGCACAGTGGATTGGTGATTCTTCTCGAAAGGGAACGGATGCGGGCGAATAGCTCAGCAAATTCAAATGGCTTGACGAGGTAGTCATCGGCCCCTGCGTCCAGGCCCTCAACGCGATTATCCACCGTATCCCGCGCCGTCAAGAGCAGAATCCCGCCATGGAAGCCCTGGTTTCGCTGCTCCTTGCAAAGCGCGATGCCATCCATTTTGGGCATCATCCAGTCGACAATGAGCAGGTCGTAAACGACTTCGGTCAAATAATCGAGCGCTTCGACGCCATCCTTCACCCAGTCCACCGTGTGCCCCTGCTTGTTCAACATATGTACGATTAACGGCCCCAAGCGCAGATCGTCCTCTGCCAGCAATATCCGCACGCCCCCTCCGCTCCTTTCTTTTCATACCGGTAGCCATCTGCTTCACATTGGAAAAATGTCGCGGTCGTTCCGTTGCGGAGCAGAAGAGCCTTTACTGGAACCTGTCGCCGACACGAACAGGCAGTTCGTCCAATCCGCTCCTATTTCCTCTAGTATAGCCGATGATTCTGAAAACAAAATGAGGAACAAGCAGCTTCTCATACAATTTTCAGGAAGCGCGGGTACAATGAAGCCATCCTGGAACAGAAAGGAAGAACCCCATGGTAAACCGGTTTCTGTGCGTTCTCATGGCGACGCTTGTCCTTTTCACCCAAAGTACCCCGACTGTATTTGCCGATCACGACGACCATAAAACCAGGCACGGGGAAAAGCACAGCAAGAAACACAATAAATCGGATGAAAAAGAACAAACGCCGCAACAGAGAGAGTACACAAATAAACATGATCAGGAAGATTTCATTGCCTATCTTCCCGCTGAATTGCTTTTCGCATCTTTCGACCTGACTGAGCGCTATTACGAGCAAAGTCAGATACTGGAGGTCTTCATCCCGAATCCAAAAGATGCCCATTCTGTTACCCACGTCATTTTTCGCGCAGAACGTACCGTCATGTACGTGAATGGAAGCAAGCAAGCGCTCCCTTATCCGCCGTATGTAGAGGACGGCAGCTTTTATCTCCCCGCAGCGGTAATTGACCAGCTCAGGAATGTGATGGACAGCCCGGCGACGGAACAGCTTGGGCAACCAGTCAAATGGAAAAAGGCGGTGTGAAGGATGAAAAAATGGTCAAAGTGGATTGCCGGGATGGCAAGTGTCGCTACCTTTACAACTTTTTTGTACGTTGAGCAGCGAGTGAACAATGAACCTGCCGCGACGCCGGTGCTTATACCGGAAGTACCTCAGAGTACCGTGTCCGCTCCAAAATCCCCCTTGCCTTTTATCGAGTCGACAGTAGAAGCGAAGGCTATTCTGGAGGCGAGTGCCGTCGAGCATTCGGCAAGAGAGCGCCTTCTCGCCGATCTCGATTGGGGGGACAACGAAGAAATCACGCTTCCGTCCGAATACATCGGGCGTCCCGCTAACAAGAGCGAAGTGCGGACAAGGAGGTCGTAGCGATGGAGCGCGCAGTTGTCTGCCGAGATTTGCAACGTGCCTACCCGAAAGCGGCATGCACTGGCATGAACACGACCATCAGCGTCATGCTGCATGGCAGTTTGCAGGCGAATAGCTTGCAGCAGCTCGTGAGCAGCCATTTTGAGCATGTTGAAAAAATGGCGTCGCGTTTTCTGCCCGAGAGTGAGCTCAGCCAGCTGAACAAGACCCCTCCCGGTGATGCGCTGCCTGTATCAGCACCGTTTTTCTCCCTCTTGCAAAAGGCGTGGGCAATGGCTGCGAAAACGGACTTTCTGTTTCAGCCTTTTGTCGGGACGGCACTAAAGCAGTGGGGATATGACCGTTCTTTCGAGCTGCTCGATACCGACGCGGCACCGCGTGCCATACCTGCTGCGACAGATGTCGCAAAGACCAGCGCCAGCGTTTTCCCTGGCGTTGCTCCAGATGATCCACAAGCTCTCCTTTTTGCTCAGGAGCGCTTGACGGTATGCAAACGCTGTGCACTCGAGCTTGATTTAGGCGGGATTGGCAAAGGCTGGGCAGTGGACAGTCTGTATAAGCGAGTGCACGCCGCGGCAGATACACATGAAGGCATCATAGACGCTGGGGGTGACCTGTTTGTCTGGTCCAATCGTCATCCGTGGACTGTCGGGATTCAGCATCCACGTCAAGAGGAGAAGGAGCTGTTTCAGCTTTGCGTGCAACAAGCCGGTATAGCCACGTCCAACACACTGCGGAGACGGTGGTATCACAACGGCATCGCCTGCCACCATATTTTGGATGGCCGCACCTTCACTCCATCTGAATCCGACGTGCTTCAGGCTACCGTGCTGGCACCTTCCACGACCGAGGCCGAAGTAGCTGCCAAAGTCATTTGCATGCTGCCTTCTGAAGACGCAGGCATTTGGATAAAAAACCACTTTCCGCATTTCGGGTACATCATCGTACTGGCCAATGGCGATGTCAAACTGAATCGGCAGGTGATGGCTTATGCAGAGAGGATGATCGGTTGATGGAGAGCTTCTTTTCTACCTGGACAGTCATCAAGGCATCCGGGTTCACCGCGTATCTGTTGCTGTTTGTTTCCGTAAGCCTAGGGATGCTTGCCCGTCATCCGTCGATGGCGGCTCGCTACAGAAGTTCCCTGCTCAGCCTTCATCAGTGGTCCGGCTGGTTTGGCTTTTTGTTTTCGCTCCTGCATGCCCTCGTGTTGCTGATTGATGCTTACGTGCCATTCACCTTGTATGAAGTGATCCTGCCATTTGCCTCGCACTTCGAGCCGCTTGGAGCAGGAATGGGCACACTCGCTTTTTATGCATTTGCAGCCTTGTTGATCACGTCCGATTTGATCAAACAAGTTGGCCGCACCTGGTGGCGTCTTATCCACTATGCTGCTTTTCCCGGCTTTTTCTTGATGCTGATCCACGGGATTGCAACCGGGTCAGACAGTGGAACGCCTTGGGCCAATCTGCTCTACGTTTTTACTGGCAGCATGTTTGCCGGGATCCTGCTGTTTCGCCTCGCCGGGCTTAAAAAACGCTCTCACCAGCAGTGAAGGACTCCGCCCCTCCGCTATTCACGTTCAGGACCACTTACAAAAACCGCTGCCTGATCTCCGCGCTCGGAATCATGCAGCTCTCCCGCTCTCCCCATAGCCGATAGCGATGCCTGGCCACAAGGCGGTAGAGCGGATCCCGCACCGGTTTTGGCACGGTCAGCAGGCCGGCAAAGAGCTGCCAGGGAAAGGGTAGATACCTGCAAATGCGCAGGACGGCTGTGGATTCCGTGTAGCACTGCTCGCCATCGATGAGAACAATCGAATCGCCTGGCGGGGTCTGTGCGGCGAAGGGTGCCAATAGGCATCCCGCAGCATCGGACTGCAGCGAGGCAAAGCGAAAGCGGGCGGCTCTGTCTCGCTGAATGATCCAGTTAACCGAGCTGTTGCAAAAATTGCAGACACCGTCAAACAGGATGACAGCATGCACCGACGTATCGATATGCGCCTGATTGGGCAAGGTGAGTCGCATTCGGAACAAACCTCCTCCGGTCGATTGTGTCGCTAGAGCGCTTTCCGCTGTTCCGTTATCCACATCATACACTGATCGTACATTTCTTTCATCCACTTAGGGCTCGCGATGAAATCAGTTCCCGCTTTTGCTGGCAAATTATCAGCGGTTTTTTGATTTTTGTCAGCACATTAGCGGTAGTTATTTCATCGCGATGCCTTCGCTGCCGCCTCATCCCGCTTTTTGATAAAAGCCGGATTTTTTTCCAGGCTGCTCCTCAACTCTACCAGCCAGCGTAAGGCGTTCCATTGACATTCAGCTTCGCGTTCGCCTGCTTGCGCAAGAGCTCCTGATTCAACGACAGCTCCAGGCAGGCGTTTGCCTGGTTTCCTTGGGGCAGCCCCCCTACTTTACCGTAGCCACCCATGACTTGCTTCAGTTTGGCTGGGTATATCACGTCCCTACACGCTCAAATCTATTATCAGAAATTGTCTGAAAACTTATCGACTGTTATCAGTCTTATAAAGAACAGTGTCGATAGTTTGACGAATTTGTTGAATTATGGAAATTAATCACATAATTACATATATATATGGTAATATCAGTATGTGTTCAATACTCGCATGCGAAAAAAGCCACTTGTCGCGATTGGTCTACTTGGAACCTTTATAGGTTCGGCAACAGCCGCTCACGCTGCGAACATCTGGTTTGATTACAGAATCCAGAGATTCATTTTAAACCTTTAAGAAATGGAGTGAGTTGATATGAAAAAACGAACTTGGACTGTAGCTTCTATGTTCGCAGTAGCAGCTATTGCAGGTGTTTCATTAGTTAGCCTTTATGGAATTCAAGATGTACAAGCAACAAAAGAAAAGGTTAAAATCAAAAATGAAGAAAAGATGATGGATCATCGTCCAAAAGAAATTAGGGAAAAAATCGAGAAATCGTGGAGCAATGCATTGAAAGCCTATGCTATTGACGACAGTGAGTGGACCAAGATTGATTATGCTGATTCGATTCACCTGACTGAAACTTTAAGCCAGGAAGAAAAGACCAGTTTTATTGATTCAATGTACGGAGCAATGGAAAAGTATTCCAAAATAGGCGATATGATGCCTCTAATGCTAGTCAATGAAGATAAATCAAAGGTCGTTATTTTGTTCCAGCATGATGAAGGTAAAGGAAAAACGGTCAAGATAGAATTGGCACTTAAAGGAGAAGCAAACTCACTTACTAATGACGGTGCTTCAAGAAAATGGACTGTTGAAAATGTAGAAGAAAAGTAAGTAAGGCACCCTGGAGCATCGGACTGCAGCGAGGCAAAGCGAAAGCGGGCGACTTTGTCTCGCTGAACCGAGCTGTTGCAAAAATTGCAGACACCGTCAAGCATGTGGTTCAACCACCGGCATGCAGCGCCGCAACGTGCGCCGGGAGAGGCGCACGTTCAGGAATGACGGCATGCACCGACGTATCGATATGCGCCTGATTGGGCAACCTGGTCCGCTTGTTCCCACCGGAAGGCGTCCGGCTTGATCGGCGCATACGTAAACGTGTATGAGGGCAATGGTTCAGACTCCTGCATGTACACGAGCTTGCCGGCCCGGTTCAGATAACCGAAGTCATCCCCACCCCACACTCTCGCCAGGGAATTGCCAAAGAACGGATCCATCCGCTCCCATTTCGGTTCGGCGACGATTTTGTTGTGGTAATCGTAGAGGCCCCATTTCCCGCCAACCCGGGCCTGGACGACATCATTCTCGGGGGCTAGCAGCTCTGTGAATTGCAGGGGAAGCAGTTCTTTGCCATGTGCGTCCAGCAACCCCCACTTGTCCGCTTTGCGCATTTTCCAAAATGCTTCGCCGGTCGGCACAATTTCATCGTATTCCGCCGGGACGACCACGCTCCCCTGTCTGCCGAGCAGGCCAAATTTTCCGTCAGCTTCAAAGCGGACCGCTTCGCCGAAAATTTCCAGCGATGCATACCGCGGTTTTACAATCGTCTGCCCCGCTGCATCCACAAGCCCCCATTGCTCGCCCTGCTTCACCGGGCGAAGGCCATCAATTAACTGACCTTCCGCATCGTAGGTTGCCACAGGCTCTGTTTCCACAAGCTTTTGCGTCGTCGGATCGAATCGCCAGGCCTTCTGCTCCGCCTCGATCAGTATCGTCCCGATTTGACCGGACTCCGTCTCGGCTGCACTAACCCAATCGAGCTTTGCCGGAATCACAATGCTCCCCTTTTCTCCGACAATCGCCCACTTGTTGTTGACGAGAACAGCGTAATAGCCATCGGCCACTTGTGTCATCGCCTGATAGCTTGGCTTGATCAGCTCAACACCCTGTTTAATTAATCTTGTATTTTTTGAATTAACAAGTCCATTTTTCTAGATATATCTTTACTAATATTGATTAGTTCTTGATAACTTTGAGTCTTCATTCTCAAGATTTTTAGAATATTTATTAAAAAATAAAACAAAAAAGAAATTACGACAGCAATGCATAGGTAATACATTAACCACAAGTACATTATTAAACCCTCCTCTGAATTATATGGAAGATTATATCACAAATAGAAGAAATAGAAGAAATATATTTACAAAATGTATTTTTGTGTGGTATGATTCTAAATGTTTCCAAATAATGAAAATGGAGGAGAGAAAATGAAAAGATTTCTAGGTGTTTTATGTTCATTAACGTTACTATTAGTTTCATCTACTGGCATTGCAGCTGCAAAAGAGGAGCAAACTAAACCCCCGAAAGCTGTTACAGAATACAGTCAAGCTATAGATTCGATAAATAAACAGATAAGTGAGAAACATCAGAAGAGGAAATCAATTAATTTAAATAGAGTTGAAAAAGAGGAGTATACATATCAATACGATGATGGTAGTGTTACTTCAATAACAATCTTTAGTGTAGATGTAGCAAAAGGCGATGAGGACAAAGTTTCTTTTGATTCCGACGGAAGTATTAAATTAGCAGAAAGTTTGGCATCCCAAAAATCCAATAATCTCGTAGCAGCTGCTGCAACACCTGTTACAACAGTTAAATCAGGAGTTGTTAAAACAACATGGGAATTAACTTTTTGGCAACAAAAAATCTTTGGCTCATGGACATACACTCCTGGGGTTAATGGAAGTTTAACAGAGGCTAAACATACTTCAGATCCATCCGTAACATCTGGTATGGGAGTTACAGCTGAAACACCAAAACCATATGTCAATATCCTCTCTGGTAAGAATGCTGCGCATATTGGGAGCACTTGCCGCTTTACAGTTAAAGGTCCTAAAGATGTAACTGCTTGGACTACTGATCAGAAAGCCGTTTTGATTGTTGACATAAATGGTAATTATAGATTTGTTGATGATACAAATTAAAATATGTAAAAAGCTCATCCTAATCGGATGAGCTTTTTACATATTGCGTTCATTTGCTGCTGACGTACAAATTCTTCGTGTCGATCCTCTCGTTCCACGCTGGACAGGATATAAACCTGACACTACTCCGTCTTGATCTAGTAGGGGTACTGCCAACAAAACGCGGATTTTGTACGCTAAGGATTCAAACCGTTGAAAATCGTGGGTTTTCCGTACGCTAAGAAATGTCCGCTAATGCTTAGCGTATATTTTCGTCAAAATGTTGGCGATACCCCAAATCCGAAAATAGAAGGGGATAATTCGGATCAACGACCCGCATCAAGGTGCGAGGGGTTGATCCCGCTTGCTTAACGCCGCCAGCTCGCGGTATATGGCCACGACCTCGTCCAGCTTCATGCGGACAAGCCCGCTGGAAGAAGGCGCGACAAATTCGCTGACGCCTTCCACGACTGGTGTTGACTGCACGCCCCAGCGGACGTTTTTGCTGCCGCTGTACTCCTCGTAGACGCCTTTGCCGACGAAGCAGACGACTTTAGGTTGATACGTCCGGATTTTTTGCTTCAATATTTCCCGTCCGGCCCTGTACTCGTCTTTGCCGATCTCGGCAGCATTGCGCGTCGGACGGGCGACGATGTTGGTAAAACCGTAGCCCAGCGCGAGCAAATCCCGATCCTCTTCCGGTCTGTACTGGCGCGGCGTTATCCCTGACTGCGCGAGGATTTTCCAGAAGCGGTTATGCGGATTGGCGTAATGGTGTCCGGTCTCTGCCGATCTCAGGCTGGGATTGAACCCGACAAAGAGGATGTCCAGTCCGTGCTTGAGGTGATCCGGTATCGGTCGCGGGCTGTCCGTCATGGATTGCTGTCTCCTCCGGCTGGAAATGCTTCTGCAAGCAGTTGGTACGATTTCAGCCTCCGCTCAAAGGTATCTGCCCGGGTAACGATCATAAATTCGTTCGTCTGGTACTCCTCACCCAGTCGCTCGATTTGCGCTTTGACCTGTTCCTTTGTTCCGACTACCATGCGCTTGCGGTTTTCCTTGATGCGGTAGCGGTCGAGTGCCGAATAAGGGTAGTCCCGGGCCATTTCAACCGTGGGAAAGCCTTGCAGTCGCTCGCCTTTTTCCAACAGCAGCAAGGATAAGTCGAGACCGGAGGCAGCGAGATCGGCCTCTTCCTCTGTCTCCTGGCAAATCGCGAAAATCGCGACGATCGATCTCGGCTTTTCCGCGACAATCGACGGGCGAAAACTGCGCTGATACCATCTCATCGCCTCCACTCCGCCCTGGCCGTTGATGAACTGGGCAAAGGCGAAGCCCGTTCCTCTTTGGGCAGCCAGCGTCGCGCTTTCGTCGCTTGAACCGAGCAGCCAGATTTCCGGCACAGTCGGCGTAATCGGCGTTGCCCGCAGATTGGCAAACCGGTGGTCTTTATCCAGCGAGTCGTGCAAATAGCCGATCAGATCATCGAGCTGTTCCGGATAGTTGTCGATCCCGGTCATTTTGCCTTCCTGCAGGGCACGCGTCGCAAGCGGCATTCCCCCCGGGGCCCGGCCCAGACCGAGGTCGATCCGGTTGGGGTACAGCGCCTCGAGGACACGGAAGTTCTCCGCTACTTTATAGGAACTGTAATGGGGCAGCATCACTCCGCCTGAACCGATGCGGATGCGGCTTGTCATTACACCAAGGTGAGCGATCAGCACTTCCGGACTGGAGCCTGCCAGCCCCAGCGTAAAATGATGTTCGGATACCCAAAAACGGTGATAGCCAAGCGTTTCCAGCTCTTGTGCCAATCGCGCTGTCTGCGCCAATGCGTCTGTTGCCGACGTCCCTTCGGTGACAGGCGATTGGTCGAGCGCACTAAGTCGAATCATCTATATTCACCCCGTAACGCCTTTTTTTACGTCGCTTTCTTTCATTATGTTAGCAACCGAGGAAAAGTCAACGTAAACCGACACTTCCGAGCAGATTGCCGCTGTCTTCTCTCCGGCAAGTGGCCGCGATAGAAGCCGCACAAGGCCGATGGCGGTTACTTATCGAGCAGCACCCACCGGTCCCCTCCGTCTTCTGTGCGAACCAAGCCGTTTGCGGCAGAAATCCAGCCATGCCGATCATCCGCAAACACCAGCCGCACATATAGACCGGTCAGCTGAAAGCTTTGCGGAAACGGATGGTCAATCCACGTACTGCCGCCATCTGTCGTCCGCAGCAAATGCCATTCACTCACGCCGTTGACCGGGTAGCGCTCGACCAGCATCGCCCCGTTAGCCGCTGAGGAAAACGCCAATCCGTACGGTGTGTCACCATTCAAAAATTGGCCTGTTTTCCGCCAGGTTTCGCCATCTGTCATCCGGTACAGCCCATTGACCTCATCTTTTCTACCTTGGGCAACGAACCACCCTTCCGTGGGCGAAAGAAACGTAACCTGCCCTACGCTATTTTGCGGCAGCGGCTTCCGCTCAGACGCGTGCCAGGTCAGCCCGCCATCCTGGGTGCGCAGGATCAGGAGTCCGAGCGCATTGGCATCGGCAATCAGTCCGTTCTGTCGGTCGAAAAAGCGAAAAAACCCGGCTCCGTCGAATAGGCTGAGACGTGGCAACTCTTTTGTCGCCGTTTGCCAGGAACGTCCGCCATCTATGGTGTGCAGAACCGTCATTTTCTCTGAACCCTGTTGACCGGCTATTGCCCAGCCTGTCTGTTCATCGAGAAAAGCGACAGAAAAAACCGGTGTTGTCTGGTCAAAGCGGTACAGCTGGCTCCACGACTCCCCGCCGTTTGAGGTCACCAGTAAAACGTTAGGGTCGGACAGCTGGCCGAGGCCGTATCCATGCTGATTGTCTGCAAAGACACTGTCCCGCGTCGGCCGAACGCTCGGATACAGCTGTGTCCAGGTTTTCCCGCCATCCACCGTTTTCATCAAGTAATCGGAGCGATTCGGGTCAATACCGATTGCCCAGCCCTTGGTTGACGACAGCAGTGCGACATCGCGGATACTCCAGCCTTTCCCCTCGCCGATGGTCCAAAAGTGTTCTCCACCGTCCTGTGTCATCATGATGCCGCCGTCGATCGGCCCTGCCCCGACTTCAAGCGGAATCCAGCCCACACCGCCGGTAATGAATTGCAGCTTTGTCGGCGTCGGCCTCAAGGTGCGAACTTCACTTGTCCGGGTCCAATGACTGCCGCCATCCTTGGTCCGATAAAGGCCGCCGCTCCACGTATCAATGTTGGATGAAAGGAACCACCCGTTTGTTTTATCGGTAAAGCAGATGCCGATACTGCCCAGCTGATCGGTCCCCTCCGTTAGCGAAAACTGCCGCTGCCAGTGGTTGCCGCGGTCTGTCGTCTTGAAGACGACTACCTCGTTATGTCCATTGCCTTCGCCAGCAGATGGTTTCATTGACTGCGCAATGGTGCCGATCACCCAGCCTGTCTCGCTGTCGACAAAACTCAGATGCTCAGGAACGAACCCTTTTTGCCCGAAATCAAGCGGCTTCCAGCTCTCGCCGCCATCACGGGTGGACAGCAGGGTATCGCCGATTAGCGCATATCCCGTCCGGTTGCCTGGAAACGCCAGCTCGCCCCCGCGCCATGACTGATTGTTCATGCTTCGCTTCCACCGCACAGCCCATGATTTGCCCCCGTCATTGCTATGGATCAGCTGCATCTGCTGGCAACTCGTCGGCCCTTGTTCATCTTTGCACGCGGAGGCAACCGTTGCCCAGCCCGATTGCTCATTTTCGAATTTTAGGCCATAGACGTACTCCCCTGGCATATCAGCTTCTGACCAGCTGCTTCCGCCATCGCCGGTCATCAACAATTTCAAGGGCTTCCCGTTGGCTTGCTTGACTGCCCAGCCGGTCGCTTCGTCCAGCATTTCCAATACCGGAAGTTCAAATGATGCAGGCTGCCCCTGAACGCCCAGCTCGCTCCCGGCCGTGACAAACGGCTGATTTGTCGGCACCGGCATTCCAGAAGTGTTCTGCTTGCTTTCCTGATGCATGGTTTGGCAACCCGGCAAAACCAAAATGAATAAAACGACAAGCCATCTACGCATAAACGCCATTCCTCCCCGCGCCCTTGCATTTTCTATCTGATTAGACGAAATGTGAGGAATGTTGTTGCACTTATGCTTGAAGAATAAGCCCCTCGCAGGGCTTACCATGTATCCGGCGGGAGTGCCCTTGTCGGCAAACCAGCTCAGATGCTTGTCTTCTTATTCACGGGGGCTTCAACGCTTCCAAGCGCTGTGTTGCACCGGCACCTGGCTCCCAGCGCGCGGTGTTTCGCTGCACGACCTACACTTTGCGTTCAATCGGCATCGACCAGCCTTTAACCCAGCCGCGTGCCTGCAGGGCTTCCGCCAGATGGCCGACACCTGCCAGATAGGCTGCCTTGCGCATGTCGGTCTGCTTTTCCTTCATCATCTCGTAGACATCGTGAAAGGCGCACTCCATTTTTTCCTGCAGCTTTTCGTTCACCTCGCGCTCCTTCCAGTAATACCCCATCGTGTTTTGCACCCATTCAAAATAGGAGACCGTCACCCCGCCGGAATTGCAGAGAATGTCGGGGATGACGAAAATCCCTTTCTGCGCGAGGATCTTGTCGCCCGCAGGCGTCGTCGGCCCGTTGGCTGCCTCCGCGACAATCCGCGCTTTGATCAAGGGCGCTGTCTGCCCGGTAATCTGGTTCTCCAATGCGGCCGGAATCAAGATGTCGACGGGCATCGAAAAAAACGCTTCATTCGAGATGCTTTCGTAGCCTTCGTACGTCGAGACCAGCTTGTGGCTTCTCGCATACTCCAGCAGCGCCGGGATGTCGAGGCCGTCTCTGGCGTAAATGCCGCCCCTGGCATCGGTAATCGCGACGATTTTCACTCCCTGTTCGTGCAAAAATCTCGCGGTCATGCTGCCCACGTTGCCAAACCCTTGAATGGCCGCAGTAGCGCCGTTCAGTTCGAGCCCCAGGCGCTTCGCCGCCTCGACGATCGTCATCACCACACCGCGTCCGGTCGCCTCCACTCTGCCGCGCGAGCCGCCGACAATCAGCGGCTTTCCGGTGATGAACCCGGGTGCGTTGAAGCCGCGGAACTTGTCGTACTCGTCCAGCATCCAGCCCATAATCTGCGGATTGGTGTTGACATCAGGGGCCGGAATGTCTTTTTCCGGGCCGATGATCGGCATCAGTGCGCGTATGTACGTCCTGCTGAGCTCCTCCAGTTCACGCTCGGACAACTGTCCCGGATCGACGATTACCCCGCCTTTTGCTCCGCCGAAGGGCAGCCCGAGAATGGCCGACTTCAACGTCATCCACATCGAGAGCGCTTTTACTTCGTCGAGGTTGACGTCCGGATGGAAGCGTATGCCCCCTTTGGTCGGCCCGAGAATATCGAAATGCTGGGCGCGATAGCCGGTGAAATTGACGATCTGGCCATCGTCCATACGGACTGGTACGGCGACTTCGAGGGTGCGAATCGGTTTTTCCAGCAAGCGGTATACATTTTCGTCGAGCCCCAGCCCGGCAACGGCTTCCTTCAACAGTCCGCTGACGATGGCATAAGGATTGTTGTCCTGCAAATCAGCCGGTTTGCCCGGCTCGCTCCCTGGCATAACGGTCTTTTCCAAAATCGTAGCCATGTGCCCAATCCCCCGTTCTCGTTTCAGGTTATCTCGGGATTAGTCTCTCGCTTATCGCTTCTTTTATGTAAACCCGGCCTATGCAGGGCAAAGGGATCATGCTGTTCTACCTGGCGACGATTGCCAGATTGCATGTGAGCACCAGGTGGCGGGCGTGGCTGACTCCTCTTAGCTATGCGGGAAGAATGGCACTGACGAACTACGTGATGCAGACGGTCGTGACCGTTATCGGAGTGGCTCTAATCGTGGATAACACAGCGGCTTTGCAGCTGTGGCAGATCGTCTTGTACTGCATTGGTGTGTACAGCTTGCAAGTCCTGGCAAGCCGTCTCTGGCTTTCCGCCCATTCGCACGGGCCTCTGGAATGGCTGTGGCGAAAGGGCACATACGGGTTCAAAGCGTCTTCAAAGGCTGAGACTGGCAAGCTGTAATCACGATCATCATCTTCCACCCCGGTGGCGGATTTTTTGTTTCCGCTCCCCATCCAGTTGCTTTAGCGAATAGCGTAAAAGAAAACGCCCATCAATACGACCGTACTTGCTCCATAAAACAGAAGCAGCCGTTTCCAGTTTCGCTTCGTCGCTGTACCGTACTTCGCTTCTTGGGGATTCAAGCCGATCAACACAGTTCCAACTGCTCCGACAAGAATAATGAAGAAAATAATGCCGATTAAAATCGTCAGGTCCATCTCGCTCTCCCTCTTTCTGCCTTGGCTTTCTATAAGATCATCTACTGTATCGAAGTTATTTTGTCGCAAACAAGGCAAATGGATAGACATTTCTCTTGCTATCTATGATACTTTATAGACAGAGAATTACATCATCCAATTGGGGTGTAAATTGCCCATCCACTTTCGCAAAAGGTTGTGATGACCGATGGACTGGAAGCCGGAACAGATAAAAGGCAAGCCTGTCTACAAGCAAATAGCCGAGTACATTGAACGGCGGATTTCATTTGGCGAATTTCCCCCGGGGAGCGTGCTGCCGTCAGAGCGTGAGTTGGCGAAGCAGCTGCAAGTCAATCGCAGCACGATTGTCGCCGCCTATGAAGAGCTGCGTGCAGAAGGGATTGTCGAAAGCAAACGGGGCAGCGGCACGCGTGTCAGCACCGACATCTGGGGGATTCCGCACAAGCGTGTGCCGAACTGGCGCCTGCTGGTGGAAGGCGGGGCGTTTTTGCCCAACTTCCCGCTCATCCGGCAAATCCGCAAGGAAACCCAGGAGAACGAGCTGCTCGATATGGCCAGCGGCGAACTGTCCGCCGATTTGTTTCCGACGAAAGCGTTCCGGCGCATCATGTCCGAGCAGCCGTTTGACTCCTACCTCGGCTATGAAAATCCGCAAGGCAATCTGCCATTGCGGGAAACGATCGCCACCCATGTGAAGACGTTGAAAAACATTGACGCTACCCCCTCTTCCATCTTGATTACGTCCGGTGCGCAACAGGCCCTGCACCTGATCGTCCAATGCCTGCTCAAGCCCGGTGACGCCGTGGCGATTGAAGATCCGTCGTACTGCTATTCCCTGCCCCTGTTCGAATCCGCGGGGTTGCGAACGTTTTCGCTGCCGGTGGACAAGCATGGCGTCAACCCCGATGATCTCGAGGCGATTCATCGCAAGCACCGGCTTAAAATGGTCTTTCTCAACCCGAATTTTCATAATCCGACGGGCACGCTGCTCTCCGCCGCCCGGAAAAAACGCATTCTCGAGCTGTCCTCCGAGTACGGCATCCCGATCATTGAAGACGATCCGTACAGCCTGACCGCCTTTAACGGTGAAGCAATCCCGACGCTCAAATCTCTCGACAGCCACGGCACGGTCCTGTATGTCAGTTCACTGACCAAAATCGCAGCCTCTGGCCTGCGGATCGGCTGGATCATCGGTCCGCAAACGGTCATCGAGCGGTTGGCTGACGCCAAGCAGCAGGTCGATTTTGGCCACAGCATCTTCCCTCAGTGGATCGCCAATCACTTTTTATCTTCTGCCGAATTTGGCTTGCACATGGAAATGCTGCGCTCAGAGCTCAGGCGCAGGTGCGACCTGATCGTCGCCTCGCTCCGTCAGCTGCTGGACGATCAGGTCGATTTTGTCACCCCGACAGGCGGCATTCACCTTTGGGCCGGTTTGAAAGCAGTGGTAGACGAACATCAGTTGTTAAAGGAAGCAGTCCATCAGGGGATTGTCTTCGTACCGGGTAGGGCCTTGGGTTCTCGGACAGGATACGTCCGCTTTACGTTTGCCCGCGCGGAGGCTGATGCCATTCACGAAGGGATTGTGAGGTTTTCCCGGGCTTTGCTGGCGGTAAGGTAAGGGGCGAGTAACCCGCAAACACCGCAGCCAAGTAAGGTGTCGAGTTTGAGCGAATTACACTTTGAATTTGCCGATCAAGAGCTTTAACTCCTCCGCCATTTTTGCCAGTGAAGAAGCCGACGAGGATACTTCCTCGACCGCTGCCAGCTGCTCCTCGGCGGCGGCAGATACACTCTGGGAAAGCTCCGCCACTGTCTTTGATCCAGCTGATATGTGATCGATCGAACTCTGCACCTGCTCGGTACCCGCCGACATTTGCTGAACGGCTGCCGATACCTCCTGCGTCTGCGTGGCAACCTCCTCGACAGCGTTCCTGATTTCTTCGAACCGTTTTCCTGCCGTCCGGACTACGCGGATACCCTCGCCGACTTCTCGTGTGCCCGCCTCCATCGAGCCTACGGCTTTTTGCGTGTTCCCCTGAATCGTGACGATCAGCTGTGTAATCTTCCTCGCCGACTCGGCAGATTGTTCCGCCAATTTGCGAACCTCATCCGCAACGACAGCAAAGCCGCGGCCATGTTCTCCCGCCCTCGCCGCCTCGATCGCCGCGTTTAGCGCCAACAAGTTCGTCTGTGCCGCAATGTCGGAAATGACATCGACAATCTGCTCAATCTCTTTGGAGTGCTCGCCCATCTCCATGACCGCATCGGCTAGCTGGTTCATCGTCGCACTGATGGAATCCATCTGTCCCGCAGTCATGGTGAGCGTTTCATTTCCTTCCAATGCTTTTTGCGCAGCCTGAACGGACAGTACCGAGGTCGATTGCGCGTTGGCCGCGATCTGCTGCGCCCCGGAAGACATTTCGTTCATGGCCTTCACGCTCTCACCCACTCCCTGGGCCTGTCTTTCGGCACTGCCCACGACCTCCTGAATGGTTGCGGTAATCAATTCCGATGCCTGGCTGGTTTGTTCCGCACTAGCCGTCAATTCCTCCGCAGAAGCCGCCACATGTTCTGCGCTTTGGCTCACCTGATAAATCAACGAGCGGAGATTTCCCGCCATCTGGTTGAATGATTGGGCCAGAATGCCAATCTCGTCTTTGTTTTTCGTCCGGATGTCTTCACCTGTCAGGTCGCCAGCGGCAATCTGCTGCGACGCTTTCGCCATCAGCACGATCGGCTTGGAGATCAACCGGGAGACCACAAAAGCAATGACCACTGCCAGCAGAACGGCGATGATGCTGAGCCAGAAGACATTTCGAATCGCGCCTTCGACCATTTTCGTATTGATGTTGCTGTTTTCTGTCATGAATGCTTGCTGCTCGCCCGCCATCTGATCCGCGATCGGGTCGAACTGCCTGCCTATTGCCAGCACTTCACGTTTATAGTAGTCAATCATCTCTGCCGAATCGTGATGATTTTGCACCATTTGCAGCAACGGAGTGTACCTCTCTTCGAACTGCCGGTTCAGTTCATCCAGCTTCGCCAATTGGTCTTTGTCTTCCTGACGATACACGAGCGGCGTTGTCTCATTGATGATATTATGCAGGTTGCCGTGATATTTTTGCAGCGTGTCTAAAAATTCAGGTTCCCCTGTCAGTACGTAGCCGCGTAATGAATTGGACTGTTTGGCTGCTTCTATTTGAATCCTTTGATAGTTCGCCAGAATCACTGACCGGCGATCTACCAGATCAGAGTACGAACTGTCAATCTGCTTGAGATAGTAGTAGGAAATACTGCTGACACCTGCGAGCAGAACGGCAACGATCAGAAACGATCCAATCAATTTTTTGCCAATCGTCAAGTTCATTGGGGAACACCTCATTTTCAATAGTTTTCGCTTCTTTATGAAGAATTTGTGCGCAGGCCAAAGACATCCAGTGGACAGACACATTTTTGGCGACTGGATTTTATTCAACTCACTCGTCCAATGCATGCAAATACTTGCTGAAAATTTATACATTTCTTAGCAATGTACATGTCGTACAATAGTAGTTGTACGACATGTTTTTTCGAAGTACTTCCAAAATTGTATATTTCAGCAATCAACCAGCTGAAGCAGCAAGGTGTTACAGTCGTATGGCTTCTTGCAAGCTGCTTTCCACATAGTCGGGAGCAGCTTTTTTCATTTGTTCCACTGTATGGAGATACCGCTGCGTTGTACTGATATGGGCATGCCCCAGATTTTCCTGAACCTGTTGCAGCGATGCGCCATGCAATAATGCCAACGTGGCATTGGTGTGACGGAGCCAGTGGGGAGTGACTTTTTTCCCGACGTAACACTTGCTTCTTGCCGTTTGAATGATTCGCTCTACCTGTCGTGTCGATAAAGAAAAAATGGTTTGGCTGGAATTGGCCTCGCGTTCTCCGTGAGCACGTAAATGAAAGATTTCCTTATACAATTTCCACAGCTTATCAGGAACTTTCACCTCCCGCTCTTTATTTCCTTTTCCCCGTTTTATTGTCAACCAAACAGAAGTTTCCTCAGGATCGGTATGAAAATCTTGTCATTGCATCGCTGTTAATTCCGAGACACGCAGTCCGAGCATAATCAGCGTCAATCCGATCAGGTAGTCCCGCTTGCCTTGCGATTTGAGTTGATTGAGAAAGAGCACCACTTCCCGCCTCGTCAAATAGTGATTCTTGCTGGTAACCGCTACCTTCGGCGACTGCAGGCACGTCGTCGGATTGTGCGGAAACAGATTGATGTTCGGGTCGCTTCCCCATTTGTACAGAGAACGCAGCGGAGCGAGCAGGCTGGCGATTGTTGCAGGGGCCAGCGGCTTGTTGTGGGGACTGTTAAATCCTTTCATCAGGCCGATTTTATAGACCTCTATTTCTTTCCACGTCACTTCGCGCAAAGGTTTATACGCGATAAACTGGCGAAAGTGCTCGATTGCCCTCCGGTAATTCCGCAACGTGTACTTTGAACGGTTGTTTATATGTAGAAACATGTTAATGATCTGTTCGTCTGTGTAACCGTTCCTATTTTCCATGTGGTCTGATAGTCCCGATACCATGATGTTGAATTCATTCACAAGCACGTAATCTCCCTTCATTTGTCGTACAACTACTATTGTACGACATGTTGTGATTTCACTAAAAGAATTTCAATATTACTACTTATCGCTCACCCCCTTTTTCCTTCGTTTTCCCCCCTGTTAAAAATTTACCCATATTTTACAAATAATTAGCCTTCCCTGTAAAAAACATCAGACAATAGCTTCTCGTGTCTGCAATTTCTCCTCTAGTATGTCCATCTCCCGGAAAATTCTCCATGGAAGCAGTATCTGCAGCAAAGATAAAAGCCACTCAGGAGAATCACCCAAGAGTGGCCTGTTACTGTCCTATTCTTCTGGCATCGACAAAATCCATCGCAATTACCCGGTGCTGATTAATCCATTTTTTAATGTCCCTTCAAAGTTGAGCACCTGCTCCATCGTATACATGCCTTTGGGCTTGTTTTTCAACCACTTGGCTGCATAGATGGCTCCCTGTCCAAAAGCGGAGCGGCTGATTGATTCGTGTACCAGGCGAATCGTCTGATTGGGCAAGCCGAAAATCACTTCGTGTCTGCCGACAATCCCCCCTACCCTGACAGAGTTGATATGTTGATCTTCCTCAAGACCGAGGTTTTGGGCGATACGTACCGCAGTCCCCGACACTTCCTTCTTGTTGCGAAAATGCTCTTCGACAATCTCGATGTCCGCATGCGGGACAATCCGCTGCAACAATTTGGAAGCCTCAATCAAAAAGTTAACGCCAAGCGTAATGTTAGGCGAGTAGAGGACGGCCGTATGGCTCCCCAAATGTTTGAACTTGGCCAGATGCCGCTCATCGTAGCTGGAAATGGCTGAAACGATCCTGATCCCGTGGCGGCAGGCATATTCGTGGGTATCAACAAAATCGGGAGTGGAAAAATCAAGGATAACGTCGACCGGGTGCATCCGATAAAACGTGTCGAGATCAAGGTCCTGCGTTGAGTAAATTCGGCCTTGATCGCTCTCATGCCCAAGTATCTGGCTGGCATATTTCCCGCTTAGATCAGTTGACTTCCGCAGCACCCATTCAAGCGAGCAAGATTTATCTTTTATGACTTCACTTGCTACCTCTTTGCCGGTTTTCCCAAATCCAATCAGACCTAGCCGCATCAAATCCCTCCCCGTTTTGTTTTTCATTATTTTCCTTCTTTTCTTATTATAACAGTTGCAAACTAATCTAACAACTTCTATATTCGCACAAGTTGTTAGTTAAATGAAACTAAACAAACTACGTTCTTTCAATGGTTTTGAAAAAGAACGTGTCCCGGGCTGTCGTGGTGAGGAGAGAGAAAAGAGGAATGTGCTCCGTTCGTTGCGGCTTCTGCATGGAAGTAGACACTGTCCGGCTACGCTCCAAAAACGGCACGCCGACCAAAATTCCGAAGAAGATTATTCATCCGTAGAGTTGGTCTATAATGCTGTGCCGTTTTTTCCGCTCCGCCTGGGCTAAGCCGCAAAGGCCTACGCCCATTCCTCTATCTCTCTCTGAGCAACTAGGCGGTATCAGCGTGCGGGAAAAATTAAAAAATGCTCAGCTTCACTTGTTATTTAAACGTCTTTCGCGCCACATCTACTTCCTTGAGATACACCCCAAGTGGCTTTGGGGCGCGGTTCCGTTTTTTTGGCGGAGTCGGCCTTGAGATACTCCCCTGAGCGCTGTCACTTGCGGAGCGTTCTCTTCTTGGCGATTCCCCTCGCCTCCACTACAACCACGGTTACACGATGACTGCATGACGTTTATCCAGTAAAAAAACACACCTCTTTGTTCAGAAGTGTGCTGTGTATACATACAAACGTTATTGGTTCATCTCTTCAGGCCGATTGGTCAGATATTCGATCGTCCGCTGCTGGACGTGCTCATCCCCCACTACGATAATTTCGTCATTTTCACCGAGGATGACATGCGGTCCTGGAGAGATAGTGACGCCAGATCCCCTGCGCAGCGCAATGATTGTCGCACCCGTATACTGCCACAGGCGAATATCGGCAATACTTTTACCGAGCACCCACATGTTGTCCGCCAGCTTGATTTCTACCGGGTTAAACGGAGCCAGATTGCGCATGCGGTCGGAGATATTGATCACACTGTCAATCGCCTCTTCAAAGCGCTTGTCGATTTTCTTCTTCTCTTCCAGCAAGCTCTCCAAATCTTGTTTAAACGAATAGACAGAATGCAGGTACTTGCACTTGTTAATGTAATCATAAGCGAGATCGCTGGAGACGACACTGATTTCCTTGCCTTGGGAAACCTCCACGATCTTTTCTTCCTTTAAGAGACCGATCGCTTTGCGAATCGTCTCGGGAGATACGCGGTATTGACTGGCAAGTAAAGAACGACCGGAAATCTTCGCGGCGACAGGGATTTCACCCGTCGCGATTCTTTGCGCTATATCGAGTGCGATCGATTGGTAAATGGGGATATCTGACATGCTTTCTTCTCCTTGTATATCATCAGGTACTCATCTGTATTGTAATCGGTTTTGAGATTTTCTGCAGTCTTTTTTACAAGCGATCTTTTTTCTCTCGTTGAAAATATTTTTTTCAAAAAAACTGCGATCAATGCCAATGTGTTACGTCTAATTCTACGCATGCACGAGACAAAAGCCAAAAGGTGGAGGAAGAGTTGGAAAGAAGCGAACAGATCGAACAGCTATTCTTACACTACAGCAATGATGTATTCAAATTCCTCGTCTACTACACCGGCAACCGGGATGTAGAAGATTTGGTCCAGGAAGTGTTCATCAAGGCAATCAAAGCGTTCGATACTTTCGAAGGCAGATCCCAGCCGAAAACCTGGCTGTTGACGATAGCCCGCAATACGGCGATTGACTACCAGCGCAAGAAGCGCTTCCGCCACCTGCTGCCGGATAAATGGCTGCAACATGTGCAGGCCACCGAGCGGACGCCAGATGAAATCCTGAATCTGAACGAGGACAAAAAAGCCTTGTACAACGCCATGCAGCAGCTCAAGCAATCGTATCGGGAAGTGCTCATCCTGCGCGGGCTGAAAGGCTTGTCGCCTGCAGAAACCGCCAAAATCCTGCAATGGACCGAGGCCAAGGTCAACAACACGCTGCACCGCGCTGTAAAGGCACTGCGAAGCAAGCTAACAGACCAAAGGGAGGAGCTGATGGGTGATGTCCTCTAGGCTTGAACAGGAAACATTGGCTGAGATCGCCAAGCTGCCCGATATCAAACTGGATGAGCAGCGAAAAAAGGAGATGCTGGCAATGATCGCAAATGAAGAAGCAAAATACCGCAAACAGACACATTCGCGCAGACAGCTGGCGCTTGTCGGCAAAGGACTGGCAGCGTGTGTGGTCCTGATCGGCGGCGTCTGGTTCGGTACGCACTTGTTCGACAGCGGCAGCAATCAGTCTGCGCTGCCGCCCACGCAGACCAACGTGCAGGAGACACCAGGAACCGGCACCCCGGGAACGCCCGACAACGCTTCAGGGACAGCTACGACGCCTGGCGAACGGGAATCGCATCAAGCTTTGCTAAAAAATATCATGGAATTGGCTCGTCAAGGAAAGGTGTCCATTACCGAGTATGCTTTGGAAAGCGCGGTATTCGACGACATCGAGACAGCCCTGGGCAAGCCGGACAGCTCGACCTATACCAACGGTCTTACCTATGCCGGCTACGATCAGCGCGGACTTGTCTTTGGCTACAACAAAGGGATGCAGGTGGTCGAGCTTCGTTCCTTCGATTCCAAGCTGAATGCCGTCAGCCAGTCGGAAGTGATACAAGCGTACGGACAGCCCGAGGTCATCAACAAATTCGTCGACCAAGACATTTACCAATACAAAATCAATGACAAATACCAGCTGAAGGTCGTCTTTACAGCACCTACCTTAGCCGTTCCGGAGCCGCACATCGATCACATCAATGTGGTTTATCCAAGAGGCGCCGAAAATCTCATGGCGTACGGAAATGGCGCCGATCTGCTCCAGGTCGCTCTCGATTTGGCGCGTGAAGGCAAGGCGATCGGCTCCGAATACCCAGTCGAGCATTCGGTGTTCGACACGATTGAAGCAAACTGGGGAAAAGCAGACAAAACGGACTATGTGAACGGCCTTACTTATGCGACGTACGACAAGCAGGGCATCGTATTTGGCTTCAACAAGGGGATGCAAATCGTCGAGATTCGCTCCTACGACCAGCGCTTGCAGGCTCTCACACTGGCCGATGTGAAAGCGAAGCTGGGCAAACCTGGCAGTGTCAACACGACATCCAGTGAAACGATTTACGTCTACAAAGCGACGGACAAATACCAATTGAAAATCGTCTTCCCGACGCCAACCAAAGCCCAACCCACTCCGCATATCGACCATGTCAACCTGCTGTATCCGCAAGGGACGATCAATAACATGGCCGGGTGACCACGCCACGCATCCGAAAATAGCCGAAGGACTGTGTAGAAAGAAACCTCCACACAGTCCTTCTTTGTCTTTTGTACCGACCGCAAATGCCGATTATAGCCGCTTTACCAAATTGTTTACACTCTCGGCCATCTTGGCCAATTCGACTGCCCCGCTGGCCGTTTCCTCTGCGCTTGCCGACGACCCTTCCGTGATCGCCGCAATGTTTTGGGACGCTTTTAGCACTTCCGAGAATTGCGCTGACTGCTCCTCGCTGCTCGCAGCAATTTCAGTTTAGACAATCCTTTCAGCCGTCAGTTAATATTGCGGCCGGCTTCTTCCCAGAAAGGCTTGCGCAGTGCTTTTTTATCAATCTTGCCGTACGGGGTGAGCGGCAGTTCATCGACAAAGCGGATTTCCTTGGGGCGCTTGTACGAGGATAACTCGCGAGTACACAGCTCCTGTACGCTGGCTGCGGTTGGCGGATTGTCCTTGTGGGCAACGATGAAAGCCAGCACCGCCTCTCCCCAATCCGGATGGGGAATGCCGATGACTGCTGCCTGGCGTATCCCGGGATGCTTCTGCAGGGCATTCTCCACCTCCGTCGTGTAGACATTCATTCCGCCGCTGATGATCATATCTTTCTTGCGGTCGAGCAGATAGATGTACCCTTGTTCATCCATCATGCCGACATCGCCGGTATGCAGCCAACCATCCTTGAGCGTCTCCGCTGTCTTTTCCGGTTGCCGGTAGTAGCCGATCATGTTGTACAGCGTTTTCGCGACGATTTCTCCTTCTTCTCCGCGCGCCACCTCATTCCCCAGGTCATCGACGATTTTGACCTGGCTCATCATCGCTGCCTGCCCGCAGCTTCGCAGTCGATGGATATGCTTCGGATCGGTGCTGTGATCTTCTTTGCGCAGACGAGCGATGAAATTCGGCGCTTCCGACTGACCGTACAGTTGGGTAAAGACGGGGCCGAATATGTCTAATCCCGCCTTCAACCGCTCTACCGTGATCGGCGCAGCCCCGTACAGAATCGTTCGAAGCGAGCGAAAATCGTATGATTTGCCCTGGATTTGATCCATCACCCGATAGATCATCGTCGGCACCATAAACGTAAAGGTAATCCGCTGCCGGTCGATTCTGTCGAGAACCAGTTGCGGGTCAAACCGTCGCTCAATCCAATGCTCCGCGCCTTTTAGCAGGCCCGTCAACAGAACCATTCCGGCGGAGTGCGGCAAAGGCGACATCAACAGGATTTTCTCATCGTCCTGCAAGCCCAGCTCGATCGCGTGGGAAAACAGGTTGAGCACGAGATTTTCCTGCGTGTGCACGACTCCCTTAGGCAGCCCTGTCGTCCCGCCCGTGTAGACGATCAGCGCCATGTCCTGCGGCGATACTTCTACGTTCAAATCCGTCTCTGCCGCTCCCGCGAGAAAGGTATCCCACGAATCAAACGATTCCGGGCAGGCCGCCTGCGAAGAGACGCCGACGACTGTATGTAAATCAGGCAGACTGGGCCGTGCTCTCTGGATGATGTCGAAAAAATTTTCACCGACAATTGCGATTTCCGCTCCCGAGTCCTTTAAGATGTAGCTGATCTCTTTCTCACCCAGCATATCGTTCAAAGGAACCTTGGTAGCTCCGGCTTGGATCACGCCCATGTCGCAAATGACAAACTCCGGACAATTCGACATGATCAACGCAACTCGTGTGTTTGGCTTCACTCCGTTGCGAATCAGCGCGTGGGCGACGCGATTGGCTTCACGCCGCAGCGCGCCGTAGGACAACGGCTGGTCGGCGTAAACGAGCGCTGTCTTATCGTGAAACTTTTTCAAAGCATTGGCAAAAAGTGTGTTTGCGGTTACATGTGCATGCAAGAGTACATCCTCCCTCCAGTTTGAATGAAGTAAAGCGAACTGTAGCAACAGAGCGACTCGGTTGAAAGGCTGCGCCCTTCTATTTCTTGGTGACGAGCTGCTAAGGCAGTTTGGTATCATTTTACAATAAAAATTTATAGAATTCAGTTATTTACACAAAAAAACACCGCCAACTTCAGCGGTGCTGTCTTTATCTCCATCACTTCTTTTCTTCGTCAAGTTCCACCCATTTATTGACTCCGGCTGGCGGCTTGTACTCGCTCAAACGCGTCAGCAAGTGATCGATGTCGCTCTCACAAATCACGAGCTCGGCATGTGCTGCCGGGATAAAGCCAGTGTCTACGGCATGCTTGACCATTTCCACGAGAGGCGTATAAAATCCGGCAACATTCAGCAAACCAAGCGGTTTACTATGTATGCCGATCTGTCCCCAGCTAACCACTTCGAAAACTTCTTCAAATGTACCAAATCCGCCAGGAAGCGCGATAAACGCATCGGACAGCTCGTTCATTTTCGCTTTGCGCGCGTGCATGTCCTTGACCTCATACTGTTCAGTCAGCCCTGTATGAGCGATTTCACGACGGAACAATCCCGCCGGTCTGACGCCAATCGCCACACCGCCGGCAGCGAGCGCAGCGTCGGCGACACGGCCCATCAGGCCGACACTGGAACGCCGTACACCAGCTCAAAGCCGCGCGTCGCCAGCTCGTTGCCTAAGCGCTGGGCCGCCGCTTCAAAATCTGGATGCAAACCGGGGTTAGAGCCAGCAAATACACAGATGCGTTTCATGTTTATCCTCTCCCTTTCTATATCTGTCTGCGAGCAAAGACAGGATTGTGCTCATCACGTATTGTAACAAAAAAGTCCAGGCAGCGGGCTATCGGTTATCGTTTTAGGCAAGCAGATGCAAGTGATATTCGCGTGAAAAAGCCGCTAAAACCCGGACACCGGCGACGCTGTTGCCTTTTTCATCAATCGCCGGTCCGATCACACCGATTCCCATCCGGTTGGGGACGACGACCAAAATCCCGCCACTGGCGATCATGAGGCTGATCACTTTGGATATGCTTTGCAGGGTAAACGTCGTGGGGCAATCCCCTACGGAAATGATCCCGAATTCCCGCGAAGCGACGGTCAGTCCAAGCGCGGATGCATCGGCATGGCCCAGCTCGGGGATGTAATCAGCCACTTTTCCCTGTTTCGTATAATGATGATTCTCATCCACAATACGCTGCAACTGCGCTCTGTCCATCTGCTTCATCGCTGGCCTCGTTTCCGCAAGTCGTAGCTAATTGCCTGACTTCCTTCGTGGGTCTGTGTCTGCTTTACAGTCTTTGCCGTTTATTTTTTCGCCGATCGAGCTATTTATGTACCAGCTGACTATATAAGAAAAAGGCCTGTCCGCAGGTTGCTACAGCCAAGCCATTTTAGCTGCTGTATGCGAATGAACAACGCCTGTACGCCCAGTCCGCTCAATGTCACTTGCGAAGTGTTCTCTTCTTGGCGATTCCCCTCGCCTCCACTGTTGCCTCGAATCACGCACAAAAAAAGCGCAAGTCAGCCGCTATGGCTATAACTTGCGCTTGCGTTTCATTTTGTTTCCGCTTTCGTCTGCTCCACTTCTACCCCGTTCAAAATGACATGCGGGTAAATCGCTGCCTTTAGCGACGCTGACACCGTGCAGTACTTCTCTTCGCCCAGCAATACCGCACGCCACACGCGCGATGCCGGGACATCGCCCTTGACGTTAAAGGTCAAGTGAATCTCCGTAAACGCATGCGGCGGTTCAGGCCCACGCGTCCCTTCAGCGGTAATCTCCAGCTCGTCGATCTTCTGGCGCATCTGGTCGAGAATCATCGTCACGTCAATCCCGATACAACCGACGAGTCCCATCAGCAGCAGCTCGACCGGACTGTTGCCGGAACGGTCGCCACCGTAGTTTTCCGTCGCATCCATGACGACCTCATAGCCGCTTGGCCCATTTGCCTGAAACCGTCGCTTGCCCAGCCACTGAGCGTCGACCTTAATGTTCGTGCTTACCTGCATCCTCCACACTCCCTTTCCTGCTTTCCTGATGCGCTTCTCGCCGCACCTGGCCCAGAAACTTGCGGGCCCGCTCCGTCTTCGGTTGGCTGAAGAACGCTTCCGGCCGACCTTCCTCGACAATCTGTCCCTCGCTCATGAAAATCACGCGGTCCGTCACGTCGCGAGCAAAGTCCATCTCATGGGTGACAATCACCATCGTCATCCCTTCTTTGGCCAAATCCTTCATGACCGCGAGCACTTCGCCCACCAACTCGGGGTCGAGCGCAGACGTCGGCTCGTCGAACAGCATCAGCCGCGGCTCCATCGCCAGGCTGCGGGCAATCGCCACACGCTGCTGCTGCCCGCCAGACAAGCGAGACGGATGCTGGTCCTTTTTATCCAACAGCCCGACCTTCTGCAACAGCTTTTCGCCGAGGGCAATCGCTGCCTGCCGGTCCATCTTTTTCACGG